>NZ_SOGS01000010.1:0-78645 GCF_004403505.1 Cryobacterium sp. TMT1-2-2
GTGCCGGTATTGCCAGCAACATCCGTGACGGAGACCGTCACGGTGTGCCCGCCCTCGACGAGAGCCGCGGCCGTCACCGACCAAGATCCATCCGCAATAACCCTGGCGGTCAACGTTTGACCCGCAACCACCACAGTGACCGTCGTGCCGACCGGGGCATCCGTCGTACCCGAAATCGTCGGCGTGCCATCCGCGGTCGTCAGCGACGAACCACCAGAAATGACCAGCGACGGCGCAGTCACATCCAGCGTCAGACGCTGCGTCACCGTGCCGGTATTGCCNGCCGACCGGGGCATCCGTCGTACCCGAAATCGTCGGCGTGCCATCCGCGGTCGTCAGCGACGAACCACCAGAAATGACCAGCGACGGCGCAGTCACATCCAGCGTCAGACGCTGCGTCACCGTGCCGGTATTGCCGGCTACATCCGTGACGGAGACCGTCACGGTGTGCCCGCCCTCGACGAGAGCCGCGGCCGTCACCGACCAAGATCCATCCGCAATAACCCTGGCGGTCAACGTTTGGCCCGCAACCACCACGGTGACCGTCGTGCCGACCGGAGCATCCGTCGTACCCGAAATCGTCGGCGTGCCATCACTGGTCGTCAACGACGAACCACCGGCGATGGCCACCGTCGGCGCTGTCGTGTCGAGAGTGATGGTCTGGCTCGCCGTTCCGGTCGCGCCGGTGACGGTGATGGTAACGACGGCCGCGTAGGAACCATCGGCACCGAGGTTGGCCACGGGCACCGAGAATGCACCCTTCGTAACGGTCGACGTGGCGGTAACGCCGTCGATCAGTACCGATACCGCGCTTCCGTCGGGGGCATCGGTTGTGCCGGAGATCGTCGGTGTCGGGTCGTTGGTGAGGAGCGTGGCCCCGCCGGTAATCATCACGGTCGGGACGCTCACGTCCTCGGTGGAAAACGACTTTGTAATACGAATATTGCCAACGATCGTGGCGGTGATCGACCAGGAGTAGCTGGCCGAGTCAGTTCGCGTTCCCGCCACCGTTCCGGTGACGGGATCCAGAGTGATCCCGGGTGGTAGTTGGCCCGCTGTCACTGCCCAGGCCACGTCCTCAGCGCCGACCGATCTATTGTCGGACGACACGACCGAGAGACGGTCGGAGTAGGAGACTCCGTCTGTCATAGCTCCGAGGGTCTGATCGAGCCAATTCGTGGTGGCCGTGCCAGAGGGGGCATCGTTGATGATTCGTGCCGCCGCGCTGAGGGTGATCGCTGTTCCCGTCGTGAGCAGCTGACCGTGCAGCACGGAGCCCGCCGAGAGGGTACCGGCCGTGCCGCCGATGACCCGACCGCTGAATTGGGCGTTAGCCGCAATGGTGAAGGCCGCGCCGATGAACCAGTAGACGTTTCCGGCCTGCGCACCGTTGGCCAGAACCACTTCGGCATTTGCTGCGGTGTCGAATGCGCCGTGCGGCACCATGATGAAGATGGCATCGGGGTCGCCGCCCGCGTCAAGAGTGACATTGCCGGTCAGCGTGACATTGCTGTCAGCGGTGTGAATCCCCGGCAGAAGGGTCTTTCCCGCCAACTCTCCCGAAAGAATGTAGTTCCCGATCAAGGCCAGTGCGGCGGTGTGCGCTGTGGTGAGATCAGACTGCGCGCGCTGCGCCGCTGCGTTCCGCAGGTTGATGGCACCCACGCCCGAGAGCGTTCCCGTATTGGTGTAGACCCCGGTTGGACTGGACACACCCAGGTCGGAGCCGAAGGTGCCCTGGACGCTCCCCGCGTCGCTGATCGTGACGGCCGAGTTGCCCAGAACGACATACGAGTTCGCAAAACCAAGGTTGGGGCGCGCTGTCACCGTGGTGGCGGCAGCAACGCCGCCAACCAGCATCGATCCGATCAGGGCGACCACCCCGACGGTACCGGTCCATCGGAGTGCAATCGTCGTCCGTCGCGGTCGGGCAGAGTGTCTGGCACGACCAACTGGTGGCTTGCCGGTCGGTGAAGAGCGAAACGTCATGGTGCGTGCTTTCGTCAAGGTACGCCATCCCCCGGTGGAGTTTCTCGGAGAGCAACGAGTCGTCGGACTACCGAAGTTCCAGCCTGACGTACTTGTGGGTATTACCCCGGCGATGGAGCCACCCACTACGAGGGGAGAATACCCGTCTACGCCCCAGCCGGGTGACTCACCACGTATACAAGCCCTCAGAGTCAGGCCCTGGTGCGTCCCAGCCGGCGGTGACAACCCCGGGACACCGCCGCGGCAGCGATCTATAATTGAAGGCTATGACTATGCACCGGGTTCGATGACTCCCTTAGCCGACGACCCCGCAGACGTTCACTGGGCTCAGGAAGGCATTCCGGCCTCAGCACTCTGGCGTTCGGCCAATGGCGCGCCAGCCCCCTCGAGCGTCGTGCCCGTTGACGACACCATCACAGCGGATGCCGCGTATCGGCTGGCTTCGCAGGGCGTCGCCATGCTCTGGAGCGGGGACTTTCAGAACGCCCGCCAGATTCTGACGGCGCTGGAGCACCGCACTCGGCCACGTCCCGACAAATCCCAGCGCACGACCGGCGAGTTGTTCTACCGGTATCGGCAGAATCGTTCGCATCGGGCCCGGATCCTCGGCCTGCTCCTCATTCCGATGCAGGCCGGCAACATCATCGGGTTGCGGCGCGCCCCCGACGTGATCGCGGCCACGGTCGACGCTTATGGGAGCATCTCGGAGGCATCCGTTGTGTCGCTGCACGAGGTGCTCGGCACGATCGGAGCGCACCAGTGGCGCACCAAGGGCATTCCGGTTGCCGCGCTGAACGCGTCGATCTATCCCCACTACGGCACGTTCTTTCCAGTGCGTAGTGAATACGTCGACCTCGTCGCGACGGCTCCGCTCGCCGCGCCGAACCTCGCCTTCGACATCGGCACCGGAACCGGGGTGCTCGCGGCAGTGCTGGCGACCCGGGGCGTGCCGCGGGTGATCGCGACGGATATCGAGCCGCGAGCCGTCGCATCCGCTCGCGAAACGATGGCGCAACTCGGGCTCTCTAAACGCGTTGAGGTGCAGCTGGGCGATCTCTTTCCCGAGGGGCGTGCCGACCTCATCGTGTGCAACCCACCGTGGATTCCGGCGACCGCGCACTCACTGCTCGACGCGGCGGTCTACGACCCCGGTTCGCGCATGCTCAAGGGTTTTCTGGCCGGTGTGCGTGACCATTTGCAGCCCGGCGGCGAGGTGTGGCTCGTGCTCTCCGATTTTGCCGAACTGGTGGGGCTGCGCTCCCGCGACGATCTGCTCAAGGTCATCGATGCGGCCGGCCTGCGGGTGATCGGGGCACTCGACGCGCCCGCCGTGCACTCCCGCGCGACCGACGCGAGCGATTCGCTGCACGCGGTGCGTGCGAACGAGGTCACCTCGCTCTGGCGACTCTGCGCCAGCTAACCCAGCGCTCGTGTCCTGCGTCGGAAGTTCGTGCCAACCTGAATTCGCACTGACAGCCGCGTTTTGCGATTCGCGAGCGGACGCTCGGCCCCCTAGAACAGTGGCCAGGGCACGGCGGACTGGCCACCGCGCGGGGCGGGAAACCGGGGCTCGGCGATCAAGAGATCGCAGCGTGCGGCGAGCTGCGCGACCTCGGGCCCGGTAATCAACCCGGCGAGCGTCTCGCCGAGCTGGCCCAACAGTTGCGAACGCACGCGTTCCACGCCGGCCAACTCGTCACGTGTGAGAGCCTCACCCAGCCATCCCCACAAGACCGTCCGCAATTTGTCGTCGACGTGAAATGTGAGGCCGTGATCGACGCCGAAGCGATGGCCGTCTGGCATGGCCAAAATGTGGTCGCCCTTGCGATCGGCGTTGTTCACGACGATGTCGAAGACCGCCATGCGGCGCAGGGCCGCCGAATCTTCGTGGATGAGGGTGACCGCGCGGTCCTCCTCGTCCCGTCCGTCGAAAACCCGGCGCCAGCCGGCATCCGGTACAGCGTCGGTCAAGACAAGGTCGACCGCTGCCTGGTCCGGGTCGGAGTCCTGCCAGAGCTGCACCATGCCAACACCGCCGGGGCCGTCGCGCAACCAGGTACGCGGCACCACATTCCAGCCGAGCGCCTCCGAGACCAGGTACGCCGCAGCCTCACGGTGGGCAAGGATTGCGCCCGGAAAGTCCCAGAGCGGCCGTTCACCGGCCATCGGCTTGTAAACAACCACGACATCGTCGATGCGCCCGAGGAAGGTCGCATTGGACGCTGTGCGGATGCGGCCCGTGAGCCCGAGCTCCGCGTTCTCGAGGTCGGGCTGCATGGCTGTCAGCGTTCGCCGGGCAGGGCGCAGACGTGCCCGGCGGCATCGATGGGAGTGCCGCAGAGCGCACAAATGGGGCGACCGGCCCCGACGACCTCGCGAGTACGCATGGCGAAGGCCTGCGCGGAACCCACCGGAATGCGCACGACCAGCATTTCCGCCGCCTCTCGGCTAGCCGCGTCGGGGTCGTCCTCGTCGTCCACGAGCGGAAACGCCTCGATCACCACCTGCGCGGTACTCGGGTCCCAGCCCAGGGTCATGGTGCCGGTGCGAAACTGCTCGTCGACCGGTTGCTCGAGCGGGTCGTTGTCGACCAGTTCGATCGGCGTGCTGGCTGGCACGCTGAACGAGTTGCCCTCGTGCGTCGTCAGCTGCTCGAGCAGCTCGTCGATCTTCTCGGCGAGCAGCTCGGATTGCTGTTTCTCGAGGGCGATACTGACGATTTGGGCTCCCGTGCGCACCTGCAGGTAGAACGTGCGAGATCCGGGCACGCCGACGGTGCCGACGACGACTCGATCGGGCCAGTCAAATTCGTGAACAATTGTGGGCATACGACTATTTTACGAGCGCAATGTCTGTGGCGCATCAGGACCGGCCCCGCCGCCAACCGGCGCGTCGTCCCCGCCTGCAGTCGTACGCAGCCAGGACAGGTCACCGGCGTCGGTATTGGTGGCAATGACATTGGGTCGGCTCGGCCCGTAGCGCACGATCGACACCGAGGCCGGACCGACCGAGATGCGCTGGAACAGGTCCAGGTGCATGCCGAGCGCGTCGGCCAGGATCGACTTGATGATGTCACCGTGGCTGACCGCGACCCACACGGCGTCCGGCCCATGCTGCGTCTCAAAGAACGCGTCCTGGCGTCGGATGGCGGCAACCGACCGGGCCTGCATGGTCGCCATCGACTCGCCCCCGGGAAAAACGGCAGCCGACGGCTGCGTCTGCACAACCGCCCACAGCTTTTCCAGCGCAAGCTCGCTGAGCGAGCGACCCTGCCAGTTTCCGTAGTCGCATTCGGTGATGTCCGCGTCAATCGAGCTGACCGGTGAACCGGCCTGGTGCAGAAGGATCAGGTTCGAGGTCTCCTGGCACCGTTCCAGCGGGCTGGAGACCACGCCGACCAGCGGCACCGCGGCGAGCCGCTCCCCCGCGCGGGCCGCCTGCTCGCGCCCGACCTCGTCGAGGCTTACTCCGAGGGTGCGCCCGGCCAGCATTCCGGTGGCGTTGGCGGTGGTGCGGCCGTGCCGCACGAGAATGACTGTGGCCATGACTATAAGCCTATACAGGCTGAAGCACTCCCTTAAACAACGAGCGCCCGGCACCTACATGAGAAGGCATCCGGGCAATTGTGACCCCAGCGGGATTCGAACCCGCGTTACCGCCGTGAGAGGGCGATGTCCTAGGCCGCTAAACGATGGGGCCGTTTTTGCAACTTACCGAGTATGCCACACAGTTGAGCGCACTTCCAAACTGAGCGCGCGCGGCGCGTCGCGACTGCTGCCAACACCATTCAGGAAAGCGGATGCTGTTGCGCCACGACTCGAATCGGGGTTAGCTCGGAGCATGAAACTGACCAAGCTGGAGCATGCCGCGCTCATCATCGAACTCTCGGGCAAAAAGCTCTACATCGACCCCGGTTCGTTCACCACGGCGCTCACCGGCACGGCCGGTGCGGTCGCCGTGGTGATAACCCACGAGCACGCTGATCATTGGACTCCGGAGCAGCTCACCCGCATCATCGAAATGAATCCTGACCTCAGCATTTTCGCTCCGGCCGGTGTCGCTCGGGCCATCGCAGCGTCCAGTCTCAGCGACACCCCGGTCACCATCGTCAAGGCCGGCGACGTCATCGAAGTCGCGCCGTTCACCCTGCGCTTCTTCGGCGCCACCCACGCGGTCATCCACGAGTCGATACCGGTCATCGACAACGTGGGTGTGCTCGTCAACGACGAGCTGTATTACGCCGGCGACGCCTTCACAATTCCAGAGGGAGTGGAGATCGGCACGCTCGCCGTGCCGGCCGCGGCGCCCTGGATGAAGATGAGCGAGGCGATGGACTTCATTTTCGCGATCAAGCCCAAGCGCAGCTTTCCCACCCACGAAATGTTGCTGTCCCGCGCCGGAAAAGACCTGTCCAACACCCGATACGAGAACGTGACGAAAGTCGGCGGGGGCGAGTTCTTCCCACTGGAACCGGGCGACAGCCTCGATCTGTAGGCCGAGCCGCACCGAGCATCCGCTCGGAATCGGCCTACCCCCAGCCAACTTGCAGCCACTGTAAATTAGAGTGCAGTTACTGCAATTGTGGCCCGCGTGGGCCACCAGAACCGAGGGAAACCGATGGACAGCCAGTGGGTAATTGATGCGCAAGGCCTGGAGAAATCCTACGGGTCGGGTGCGAGCCGTTTCGACGCTCTGAAAGGGGTGTCCGTTCAGATCGCACCCGGCGAGACCTTGGCGATCGTCGGAAAGAGCGGGTCGGGCAAGTCCACCCTCATGCACCTGCTCGCCCTGCTCGACGAACCCGATGAGGGAACACTGCGGGTCGCCGGTCGAGACGCCAAGTCGCTGTCCAAGCGCGCGGTCAACGAGCTGCGCAACAAGGAGTTCGGCTTCGTCTTTCAGCAGTTCTTTCTCACACCCAACGTGAGTGTGCTCGAGAACGTCATCCTGCCGCTGAAGATTGCCGGCATGGGCGGCAAGGAGCGCCGCAAGCGCGGCATGGAAGTGCTCGAACAGCTCGAACTGGCCGACAAGGCCGGCAACAAGGCCACGACCCTCTCGGGTGGTCAGAAGCAGCGCGTCGTGATCGGTCGCGCCCTGGTCAATGCGCCGCGCGTGATCTTCGCCGACGAACCCACCGGAAACCTCGACACCGCCACGGGAGCCGTGGTCGAAGACATTCTGTTCGAACTCAATCGCAGCCAGGGCATCACCCTGGTCATCGTCACTCACGACGAAGACCTCGCCGCCCGTTGTGACCGTCAAATTTACATTCGCGACGGACTCGTCGTGTCGCAGACCACATCGACCCACACCGGTTCGACCCACACCGGTGCCCACGCGCTCGTCACCCCGGAAGCACTCAGCACCGCCGGAGGCGCAGAATGAGAACCAAAGACCTCGTCGCCACCGCGATCTCGAACACCTTTCGCAGCAAACTCCGCACGACCCTGACCGTTCTCGCCATCTTCGTTGGTGCGTTCACGCTCACCCTCACCAACGCGGTCGGCGCCGGCGTCAGCCAGTACGTCGACGCCCAGGTGGGTGCCCTCGGCGCCCCCGACGTATTCATCATCACGCAGGCCAGCGACGCCACCACGGCCGGCGACGGCCCGGTAAAGTACAAAGCTGGCAGTTCAGCGTCGGTGTCCAGCCAGCAGGGTCCTCCCGGCACCACGACCAAGGCGCTGACGAACACCGACCTCACCAAAATCGGCGACACCGCCGGCATCGTCTCGGTCGATCCGATTCGATCGGTGCAGCCCGACTACATCGAATACGGCACCGGCACGCAGTACGAGTTCAGCATCAACGCCACCTCCGCCGTCACCACGGCCGACCTCACCGCCGGCGCGCAGCTCGATGGCAGCGCCAACGAGGCCCAGCTCGTACTGCCCGACACCTTCGTGACTCCGCTCGGGTTCGCCTCGGCGGACGACGCAGTGGGGGCATCCGTTTCGATCGGAATCACCGATATTCTCGGCGAGCAGCACACCGTGAACGCCACCATCGTGGGCGTCTCGCTGGAGAGCCTGCTCGCTGCCGGCGCCGGCGCGAACGATGCACTCATCGCCGAATTGGCCGACGCGCAGTCCGGCGGCATCGAGACGGCAGTCACGAGCTACGGCGTGGCCGTCGCCCACTTCGACAAGGCGCTGTCAGCGGATGCCGTGACCGCGCTCAAGGCAGACCTCGCCACCGAGGGCTACACCGCGAACACCATCGAAGACCAGCTGGGCGCCGTGCAGACCGTGATCAACGGCATCGTGGGCGTGCTCAACGCCTTCGCCGTGATTGCCCTGATCGCAGCTGCATTCGGCATCATCAACACCCTGCTGATGAGCGTGCAGGAACGCACCCGCGAGATCGGCCTGATGAAGGCCATGGGAATGAGCGGCGGCAAGGTCTACACGCTGTTCAGCCTCGAAGCGATCGTCATCGGCTTCCTCGGCAGCGCCATCGGCGCCGGCGTGGCCATCGGGCTCGGCTCCGCGCTGAGTGCCGTGCTGTCACAAGGCCTGCTGTCGGGACTACCCGGGCTGAACATCCTCTTGTTCGAGCCGACTTCGGTAGCTTTCGTCATCCTGCTGGTCATGTTGATCGCGTTCCTCTCGGGCACCCTGCCGGCCCAGCGCGCGGCCAAGCAGAATCCGATTGAGTCGCTGCGCTACGAGTAGCGCCGACCGTTAACACCAATGGACCAGGACGAGGCATGACCGACACTTCGACACCACGCTCACACACTCGTGACGACAAGCATCACCAAACGAGCCTGCGCGTGCAGCGGAGCGCGGTCAGCCTCGTTCTGGAACACGGTTTCGACAACGTCACCGTGGACATGATCTGCAGCCAGAGCGGCATCTCACAGCGCACCTTCTTCAACTATTTCAAGACCAAGAAAGCCGCAATTATCGGCGCTGAACCGCCCAGCATCGACGAGAGCCGGGCCCGACAATTCATCGCAGCCCCCGGCGACGACCTACTGCCCGATGTGCTCACCCTGATGAGCGCGATCGGCCCCCGGGACGGCATCGACGAGCAGCTGTTCACGGACCGCCTCCGGGTGTTCGGCTTGCATCCCCAGCTCATGCAGGAACAGATGGACCGGATGACCCGGGTAACCTCCGAGGTGACCGAGCTGGTCTACCTGCGCCTCGGACGCGCTGCAATCCCGCAATCGGAGAGCGACGCTGACCGTGCCTTTCGGCGCGGACAAGCGGGGCTGCTTACCCACGCCATGCTCGGCGTGGTGCGTTTCATGGCCCTGCAGTGGATTCCCGACTTTGACCGCCTCTCGCCAACCGACAACGGGTCCATCGCTGCCGAGCGTGTTTTGCCCCCGTCATTGGCGGAATCGCTCGAACGAACGATCATCCTGCTGCGGCGCACGCTGGGCAGTCCGGGCCTCGGCGAGTAGTTCGGCTAACGGTCGGATTCCAGCGGTAACCATTTCAGCAGGGCCGCGCGCAATTTAGCCAAGTGCAGGGGGCGCATGAGGTACTCGTCCATGCCGACCATGCGGGCGTGATCTGCGTCGCCGCGCACTGCGCTCGCGGTCATCGCCAGAATTGGCATGCGCATTCCCGGTGGCTCGGCTGCTCGAATGGCCGATGCGAGCTCGTAGCCGGTCATCTCCGGCATGTGCAGGTCGGTGATCACCAGGTCATAGTCTCCGCTCGCCCACCGCGCGAACGCCAGGGCACCGTTATCTGTCATGTCCGCCTCGTAGCCCAGCAGGTTCAGCTGCCAAACGATGAGTTTCTGGTTGGTCGGGTTGTCTTCTGCCACGAGGATGCGGGGAGCGCCCGGAGCACGAGGTGTCGCCCGCTCCTGGTGCGCGAGTAAAGCATCCGCTCTCGTCGCGTTGTGCCGTGCCAGCTCGCGGTGCGACTCAATCGACTGCAGAACACTGCGGGTGAGCGAACCAGCCTCGTCCGCGGTGCGTTCGTCGTCGACGCGGGGCATGAGCCAGTTGATTGCGTCTTCGAGCTCCTGATACTGCAGCGGTTTGGTGATGTAGGCATCGCATCCGACCTCGCGTGCCCGCTCCTGGTCTCGGGACATAGCCATCGCGGTCAGCGCGATCACAGGGATTTCGGCGGTGACCGGATTCTTCTTCAATTCGGCGGTGGCGGCGAATCCGTCCATTCCCGGTAACTGGATGTCCATCAGGATCAGGTCCGGTATTTCGCGGTGCGCCAGCAGCAGGCCGCTCTCAGCATCAACGGCCTCGAACGTCACGTGACCCGCCCGGCGAACGAGCAGGGTGGCGAGCTTCATGTTGATGGGGTTGTCTTCGACGATCAGGATCCTGGCCACATCATCACTGACCCAATGAGTCGCCTGAGGCCAACGCGCGCTTCACCTCGGCCATAAAAGCCGTTCGGTTGAAGTTCTCCGTTCCAAGTATCCGCACGGGCTGGGTTGGGTCGCTCTCCACTGCGGCCAGTTCCTGAACGGTGAGCTGCTTGCCGGTCACTATCAGCACTGGAATGTGTTCCGTGCTCTCGTCGCTCTGCAACGCCAGCACAACCTGATAGCCGCTGAACCCTTCCATCATGAGGTTGAGCAGCACGAGATCGGGATGCAATCGTTGTGCCATTTCGATGGCCTCGTCCTTGGTGAAGGCGCGTTCCACGGCATATTCCGGTCGAGTGAGGAACCGTGCGATAACGTCGACGGTCTCGGGATCGTCGTCGGCCACCAACACCCGGCGGGTGCGCAGGGCATCAGGGCTGAGCCCCAACACGTTCAGCGATTGTTGGAGTGCCGCCCGACTGATCGGTTTTTCGAGCACGGCGGCCGCACCGTGGGTGAGCGCGAGGCTGACGTCTGTATCCCCCGCAATGATCACAATAGGCACAGCGGCAAGGTCAGAGAACTCGTGCAGTCGAATCAGAAACCCCCAGCCGTCCATCCCCGGCAAGCGGATATCGAGTGTGATAAGGCTGAGGTGCTGGTGCGGCGCAATCGCGAGCCCTTCCTCACCGCTCGGGGCAATGATGACGCGAAATCCTTCAGCTTCGAGCAGCAGTCGAAGCACTTCGGCACCTTTAGCGTCGTCTTCGATGACGAGCGCAACGTGCTTCTCGGAGCGCGCCTTGGACTCCTGCTGCGGTTGTGACTTCAGTGCCGCAGCCACGGATTCGGAGGTAGGCTGGCCGGTCGCGGTCGAGTACACTTCCCGGTCGGGCGATACCCCATCCGTTTTCAAGTCGGACGTTGATGACGGTGTGGCGGTAGCGGCCGGTTGGAACGGATGCGGTTTCGGCCGGTACGTACCGGATGTCTGCCTATCGGTCCCCGGGGCCGGATCCCGGCCGGTTTCCGACCTTTCCAACCCCGGCGCCGACCACTCCGGCGCAATCTGGTCGTTCGTGCCGAGCGGCAGCCAGACGGCGAAACTTGCGCCCTCTCCCTCGGCGCTGGCTACGGCCACCGTGCCGCCCTGAATTCCGACCATCTGCTTGACCGTGGCCAGGCCGAGCCCTGTGCCCTCGAACCGTCTGGCCAGGGTGCTGTCAATCTGGCTGAACGCCAGGAACAGTTTCGACATGTTCTCCGACGAGATCCCCATCCCCGTATCGACGACGCGAATCTCCAGAAAGTTCATTACACCGCTCTTGGGCAGGGGAAAATCATGAACGGGCCAGGAGCCGTCAATCTTTCCGACGGCGCTGCGCGGTACGCGTTGGGCGATGAGGGTGACCTGACCCTGGTCGGGTGTGAATTTCACCGCGTTCGAGAGCAGGTTGTAGACGATCTGTTTCGTCTTGCGCCTGTCAAGCTGCGGAACGCCGAGGTCGTCTGCACCCTCAAATCGAAGCTGGATGCCGTGCGCCGCGGCGCCATCGCGCACGATCAGCAGGCTCTGTTCCAGCAACGAGCGCACGTCAACGGCCTCCAACTCGATGTCCATCATTCCTGCCTCCACCTTGGACAGGTCGAGGATGTCGTTGATGAGGGCGAGTAGGTGATGACCACTGGTGTAAATATCACCGATATAGTCGCGCTGGGACTCACTCATGTCGCCCATGAGACCGTCTTTCAGCGCTTCGGAGAAGCCGATGATGGCGTTCAACGGTGTGCGCAGTTCGTGCGACATGGTGGCCAGAAACTCAGTTTTCATGCGGCTGGCGTGCTCCAGCTCGATGTTGGTTTCCTTGAGCGCCTGCTCAAACCGTTTGCGTTCCGTGACATCGCGAGCGGAGGCGAAAACACCCTGAACGACCCGATCTCGATCGTAGAATGTGGCCGCGTTGTAGGAGACGTCCGTTTCATCACCATTGAGCGCTCGCACCGTCAGCTCGTAGTCGGTGACCCTGTTCTCGGCCAGCGCCCGCCGAATCGCAGTGTCGGCTCGGGCAGGATCAGTGAAGAAGTTACGGCAGGGAGCGCCGATGAGTTCGTCTCTGGTTCGTCCGGTCAGCTCGATCATCTGCTGGTTCACGTCGGAGATGATGCCCATGGTGTCTGTCGTCATCAGTGCGTCGATATTCGACTCGATCAGCGAACGCGTGTAGAACTGCTGGTCGCGCAGCCGCTGGTCGAGCACGGATTGGGCGATCTCCACCTGTTTGCGCGAGGTGTTGTCGGTTCCGATCAGCAGGTAGCCGATAATGGCGGCATCGACGTCACGCAGCGCGGTCACCGAAACGATCGCCGGAAAACGGCTGCCATCCTTACGCACCTTGGTGAGTTCATAGATATCTTCGATGCCACGACTCGCCTTGAAGACGAGAGCCTCAAAACCGGGCTTAATTGTGGTGCCGAACTCCAGGCTGAGCTGGGCTGCTCGCAGAATGATCTCTTCGGGGTCGTGCATTTGGGCAGGGGTGACCTGGTTCACGACCTCTTCAGCGGTGTATCCCAGCATGCGCTGGGCGCCCACGTTGAAGATCTGAATCACGCCTTGGGCATCCGTTGCGATGCTGGAGAAATTGGCACTGTTGAAGATGGCGTCCTGCAGGCTCACGGTCTGCTCCAGCAGGTTCTTCTCCAGCACGGCAGCCTGGGCGACTGAGCTCTCCGCACCCGGCAGACTCCCTTCGACCACAGCCATGCTGTCGACGGCAGGCGGCCGCTGGGAGCGATTCTTACGGCTGTGAGGGGTCATGATCATCACGCCTTCCGTGATCCATCGATGCGCAGTGAGCGTTTTAGTTCAGTGAAACGCTTCACGGAAAGGCAGAAGAGGCACGCATTCGGCAACCTCGCCTCGCTTGATTGCCGCGAGTCGTCCAGGGAAATTTCCCCCAGTCAAATCTATATCATGAAATACCCTCAGATACCCCCTTATTGGGGTAGTCGTGTATGCCCTCCCCCCCGACACAAAAAAGGTTCGGGCTCGGCTTGCGCCGAACCCGAACCTTGAGTGCTGTGGTGATGGGTTAGTAGACCTCGGTCACCACGACCTCGCCGTCAACAACGTTGACCTCAGCGTTGACCGTGAGGTAGTTCTCCTCGGATTCATGGCGGATCTCGGAGGAAAATCCGTAGTTGACGTCGTACGCCATGGTCACAACTCCGTAGGTGTCGGTGCTGACCGTCAGACCACCCTCCTCGTAGGACAGGTCCACCGTGAGGTCGGGCGCCGTCACGAGGGAGTAGACCACGTTGGAGTAGTAAGAAGAGATGTACCCCAGGTATGGGCAGTCGTCGGACGCGGCCTCGCCCGCGGCGAGGCAGGTCGTGATGAGCGTGTTGACGGCTTCCAGGGCGGCGGCTTTGTACTCTGCGGTTGGGGTGGCCGTGAACACGTCGTCACTCGATTCGAACTCACCGGAGCCGCCGAGCAGCCCGCTCACGACATAGGTCACGGATGATTCTTCGAAATACTCGGTGGCAGGAATGGCCACTTCGTAGGTGCCGGGGAAAGCCGGAAGGTTCAGCCCGCCGTCCTTTGTCGTCCCGACCGACGTACCGTTCGCCTCGAGGTCAACATCGCCCATTCTGGACGGCAGGTAGACATCGATCTGGCCCGGCTCGGCGTTCAGTATGGACCACTTATCAGCGATCAGCCAGGCGGTGCTCGTGCGGGTGAGCTTCAGCACGGCAGAATCGGCGACTCCGCCCTGTTTGAAGTGCACCTCGATTTCGGCGACATCTCCGACAATGGTGACGTCCGAAATGGCGGCGTCTTTGATGCGATCGGTTGCCAGCCCAAAGATGTCGTTGGAGAGCAGGCCGTCGCCGGCATCCGCTGACGACCCCAGCAGCTTCAGAGCCGTCGTAGCGTTGCCCTTTTCCAATGAATCCAAGTAGGCGGTAGCGACATTCTGCGGGCCGAACACCGAGGAACGCACGATGCCGCCGGCCACACTGCCAGCAATGACGAGCAGCACAGCCGCACCGACGATGATGGCGCCGATCTTGACACGCTTGGCGGTGGCCGGCGACATGGTGGTGGTGGCAAACGGGAGCGGTGCCGCACCCGGCTGGCCGGCCAGGGTGGGATAGGCGCTGGCGGCGGCAGCGCTGGCGGCGGCAGCGCTGGCGGGATCGATGCTGTACGGCATCCCCGCGGCAAGAGACGCACCGGCTGCAGCGGGCACGAGCGGTGCCGTCGGCACGACGGGCAGCAGACGTTCCTGACCCGAGAGCTTAACCAGGGCGCCAATGGTCCCTGGCGTTGCATAGGCCAGGACAACCGGTGCGACGAAGCGCGTCAGGGCCTCAATGACAGCACCCCAGATTGCGAAGATCAGAAAGGTCCATGCAGCGGGGCCGAACGTTCCCGAGGCCGAGGCCCTCTCGGGGGCGGTCATCGACGCCGTGAACAATGCGCTGCCGAGGAGCTGGAGAATCAAGCCGAATACCAGGTACGTGGCAATCGTGGTCAGCCACGACGTGGGGGCCGGGAGCACACGGTTGCGACGAACCGCGAGCAGCAGCGAGGCGACAACCGCCAGAATGACGGCGAGCAGCACGATGAGCCAGATAAAACCGGTGACTCCCTCGGTGAACACTGAAATGCTCTGCTGAGGCTGCTCGCCGGACGCGCCGCCCAGGCCGGACAGCGCACGCTCCAGGTCGCTCAGGTCTGCGGAGAAGGCGCCAAGCAGACCGATCACGACGGCGTTGATAGCGATGGTGAACAGGAATACGGGGAGCACACCGACGAATTCGTCGGCTTCAGATAGCGGAGTCAGAACGGCCAGCACGACCGCCATGACAGCGATGAACGTGCCGAGGTGCAGGGCCGCAATGCGCACGGTGCCCCACGGCAGCCAGGTTGCGCGGGCGACCAGGCGTGACCATCCGTCTGTGGCCTGCAAACGAGCCACATACGAAACGGCGAATCCGATGACCAGAGCACCCAGGAAGGAACCGATGGATGCCGCGGAGGTGGAGCCGACAGGAATGTCCAACTGCAGGTCGGGGAACTGCACGGGCAGCACGGCCGCCAGCACTGTTGCACCAACGGCGAGCGTGAGCCCGGACACGGCCGACAGGATGAGGGCCGAGGATGTCTGCCAAACCCCGCGCCCCACGAAACGACTGGACAGATAAATTCCGGCCAGCAGAGCTGCGAGCACTAACAGCGGCAACGCCCCGACGGTGATACTGCCGGAGAAGGCGACGAAGAAGTCAACTTCTGCCGACGCACTCAGCTGGCCAAACGTTGCCATCGCGACCAACTGCACCGGGCCGGATACAAGCCAGCCGCCCGAGAACATCTCCCAGCCGGTGAGAAGCCCGGTCAGCGCAACCGTCAGGAGCGCGACCACGAACGCCACTCCGTATCCGATTCCAGCGGATGCGATGGCTCCCCGCCACGCGCGCGGCGCGATCGTGGAGAACGCGTTCGGAGCGCTCGGCCCCTGGGCCAGGGGCTGTCCGGCTGGCACGGCGTAAGGGTTTTCCTGTGTCGGCGCTGACTGAGCAGGAGCTGCCTGGTCAGAAGCGGGCGGAGTCGGCGCGGGCGGAGTCGGCGGCATCGATCCAGGCTGGAACGGATTCGGTGGCGTGGACGGCGGCGTGTTTTCAAGCGACATAAATGTCGTAATCTCCCCAAGAGTGATGTGTGTGTGTGCGGGCACAGGGTGAACATCACCTGTGCATTCCATGAGAAACCCATGGCAGCATTAGCCTATTGCACACAAAAGACGTCGCTGACCGGTGCATTCGAAGCTCGATCAGCCAACTCGCCAGCGAATTCAGCGAAGAACACTCTCCGGCGTTCCACGCCGCACGACGGCACGAGAAACTTCGCAATTTCCGTGCTCGACGCGAGCAGCAGATCCACTGGGCAGCTGCTCGTGAACACCATCGGCGCCTACGCCGGCACGACCGAGCACGGCCCGAGGACGGCGTCGCTGCCAACACCTTCGCTGGCGACGGAACATTTCGGGTTGGCACGGATATTCAGCCGGGTACGTACCCGTCGGATGGCGGATCGAGCTGCTAGTGGGCGCGACTAAATACCACCGGCGACGACATATAGACAACAACAACAGCTCGGGTCCGGCCCCGGTAACCGTGCAGTCCTCGGACGGCCTGATCAAAACCTCTCGCTGCGCTCCGTTCATCAAGTCAGGCTAGGAATGCGCTATCGCTGACGGACGGCGCTGAATCGAAGTCGTGGATCCGCTTAAGCGCCCCAGCCGGCCTGGCTGCCGCCAACGCGCTCGGCGGAAATCTTCGCCTGGTACCCGGATGCGGCAAATGCCGTCATCGGGTCGGCCGGGAGACCCCGGCTCTCGCGCCAGGCGGCGAGCGCGGGGCGCACGTCCGTGTAGAAGGCATCCATCAGAATGCCATTGGCTCCGAGCACATCGCCGGCGTTCTGGGCCAGGGTCAGGGCGCCCTGGTCGACGAGCAGCGCGCGGGCGGTCATCTCCTGCACGTTGAGCACCGAGCGAATTTGCCCGGGGATCTTGTCTTCGACGTTGTGGCACTGATCGAGCATGAATGCCACGGTCGATTCCGGGCCGTAGCCGCCGCCGCGAATGACCTCGTAGAGAATGCGGAACAGCTGGAACGGGTCGGCCGCACCGACTATGAGGTCGTCGTCGGCGTAGAACCGCGAGTTGAAGTCGAAGGAGCCGAGCTTGCCGAGGCGCAGCAGCTGGGCGACGATGAATTCGATATTGGTGCCTGAAGCGTGATGGCCGGTGTCGAGGCAGACGCTGGCCTTCTCCCCGAGCGCGACCACCTGCGCGTAGCTGGTTCCCCAGTCTGGAACATCAGTGTGGTAGAAAGCGGGCTCGTAGAACTTGTATTCGAGCACCAGTCGGTGGTCGTCGCCGAGGCGGGCGTAGATGGCGGCGAGTGACTCGGCGAGCCGGTCCTGGCGGCCGCGGATATCGCCCTGGCCGGGGTAATTGGTGCCGTCGGCCAGCCATATCTTGAGGTCGGTCGACCCGGTCTGGTGCATGATATCGATGCACTCGAAGTGATGGTCGATGGCCTTCTGGCGCGTCGCCGCGTTGGTGTGAGTGAGGCTGCCGAACTTGTAGGCGTCGTCCTGAAAGGTGTTGGAGTTGACGGTGCCGAGGGCGAGTCCTTGGTCGGCGGCGAACGCCCGCAACGCCCCATAGTCATCGACCTTGTCCCACGGAATGTGTAGGGCAATCTTGGGTGCGAGGCCGGTGTATTGGTTGACCGTGGCGGCATCACAGATCTTCTCTTCGATGGTGCGCGGGGTTCCCGGGGTTCCGAAGACCTTGAACCGGGTTCCAGAATTACCGAACGCCCAGGAGGGCAGCTCGATGGCCTGCTGCGCAAGTAGCGGCTCGATCGAAGCGAAAGTGGTCATGATGTGATCCTGTTCTCTTGGAGGTTGTTGGGCGTGGTCGTCAAGGTGTCAGCGGCACGTTGTAGCTGAGCAGCGCGGTGCCTTCCGTCGTCCAGGACACCGTCGTGATGCCTACGTTGAGCACTGCAGGGAAGACCGCGCGGTAGCGGTCTGCCGGAATCCCCAACGCGCGACAGAGAATGAGGCGCATAAGGGTCGAATGCAGAACAACGAGCACCGTTCCGGCAGGATGCTTCGCGGCGATCGCCTCGAGGGCAGTCCATGCTCGCTCGGCGGCGTCGACCCCCGACTCGGCCCCCGGCAGCGGGGATGTACCTGGATTTTCGACGAATCGGGCGGTTTCTTCGGGAAAGGTTGCCTTCATTTCGGCAGAAGTCAGGCCCTCTCCCCGCCCAAAGTCGACTTCACGCAGCGCTGGAACGACGCTGAGAGGGAGCCCGAGCGCCATGGCCGATGGAGTGGCGGTGGTCACGGCGCGCGACAGGTCGGAAGCGTAGACCGCGTCGATCGACTGCCCCTGGGCCCAGCGTGCAAGATCTTCGGCCTGGGCGATACCCAGCTCGGTGAGCGCCACATTTGAGCTTCCGGCGTAGCGATTTTCGGCGTGCCACGTCGTCTCGCCGTGACGCACGAGAAACAGGGTCGTCACGGTGTGATCCAGTTCTTCGAGCCGAGTTCGGCGACGAATCTGTCGTAGCGATCGTTCCAGAGCGCCGCCGGAGCGGAGCGCGGCTCGACGACCCGCCCAACGATCGACATGCGCGAGGCGGTTTCGGGCAGAGAGCTTCCGGCTGTCCCCGCCCACGCGGCCAGGATAGCCATGCCCATCGACCCCTCGGACGATCGCGGAATACTGATCGTGCGTCCAAGCAGATCGGCGCGAAGTTGGGTCCACCATTCGTTGTTCGTGCCTCCCCCGGACGAACTCAATGTGCCGTCGACGGCGGCGCCAGCGCGAGCCATCATCTCAAGACTGAGGCGTTCGACGCAGGCGATACCCAGCATGATCGAGGCGAGGAGAAGGTCTGGGTCGAGCAGAGTTGCGGCTGCGCTGAGGCTGTAATCAATTCCGTCAACGGTGACGAACCCGTGAGCATCGGGGCGGATCACGGGGAAGCGCTCGCCGGTACCGACCAGGGGATAACTTGTCGGAATCGATGAGAGCCGGTGCCCCAGGCCGCTCAGGCGGGAGGATGCCCCCGCCAGGTCGATGGAAGGTAGCCCTGCGGTGATCGCTCCGGCACCGACGCTCGAGGCACCGCCTGGAAACCACAGTCCATCGTGGGGCGCGCGATGCGAGTAGACCGCTCCGCTGTCGTCGATGATGATGCGGTTGGACACACCCTTGAGCACCATGGTGGTCCCGATCGTGGTGTGCCAGTCACCCAGGCCAAGAGTGGCGGCGCTGAGCTGCGCGGCACAGCCGTCGGTCATTCCGGCGAAGACTGGAATACCGACGGGCAACCCGGTCACATCGGCCCACCATGCGCCCGATCGGCCGAGCTCGGTGCCGGGAGCGACGACGCTCGGCAGCTGGTCGGGGTCGATGCCGAGTGCGTCGAGGGCACCGACGGGCCATTCCAGTGCCAGCAGGTCGTATCCCGATTTAAGGGAGTGACTCCAGTCAGACGCGACACGCGTTCCGACGATTGCGGATGCCAGCACGTCGGCTTGGTGGGCGACCCAGCGCTTTTCGGAAAGCAAGCCGTTGCGCGCGAGCCAGGCGATCTTCGGCAGGGCCCAGGTCGGCTGAATTTTGTAGCCCAAGCGCGCCCAGCGCGCCGGGTCAGACTGGTTGGCTTCCGGTCCGATCGCTTCAGCCCTGGCGTCGTCGTACATGAGTCCGGCCGAACACGGCCGACCCGCGGCATCCACTGTTGTGATGGTGCCCGATGTCGCGCAGATGGATACCCCCGCGATGCGGGCCACGGCCGTGGACGGTAGCGACGCCAGTGCCACGGCCAGCGCTGCACCGGCCTGGTTGATCCAATCCTGCGGATCCTGTTCGTGTCGGTCGCCCATTCGCCGACTTATCAGGGGTACAGCGGATGACGCGGCGACAGACCCCTCATCGTCGACGATGGATACCTTCGCACTCTGAGTGCCAAGATCAATGCCGATCCACAGCGCTGTTATCGCCACTGTGGACCTGTTCCAACGGGCATCAGGCGGTGCCTGCGAGGTTCTTGCGGCGCTCTGCCATGTCCGTGCGCTCGAAGTAGTGTGCCACAGTGTCGTCACCGAGGCCGATCACACCACCGATCGACAGCGCCTGCACTCGGGTTCGTGCACCCTTGACGGTCATGAGGGTGATCGCCTCCACGGCCTCTGCGCTGCCGCCGATCGCGACAATGCCATGATTGCCCAGCAGTACGACCGATGGCAGCTCGCCACGCGTCGCCACGTAGTCGCGTAGACGCTGAAGGAAGAGCCGGCCCAGCGCGATACCGGGCGCCGCGTACGGCACGAAGAGGGGGGTACCGATGACAACGGCCTCGTCGGAGTAGACCCACTGCGCGAAGGCGGACTCCGCGTGCACGCTTGCGAGCAGACCGAGCACCGATGTCGGATGGGTGTGCGCGACATAGGCGGTGGGCTGCACCGACTGCACGGCCACGTGCACGAGCGTCTCGATCGACGCGCGCCGCCTCGTGCCGGTATGCTCACCCGCATCGAGCATCTCGGTGAGGTCCTCCTGGGTCGAGGTGGCGTCATCCATCAGGTCGATGAGAGGTTGAACGTCGGTGACGACGAAGTCGTCACGAGTCACAGCAGACATGTAGGCTCCCGATGCCTTCACGACGATTCGACCATCGGCGAGGCGCTGGGAGGTGTTGCCCTCGGCCAGGATCACCAAGTCTTTGGCGGGCTCGCCCAGGGAATGAGTCAGGGCGACGAGATCGTCGGTCACAAGTTCGGGTTGCCAGATGGTAACCATGGGGATCTCCTTATGGGTCAAGAGTGGGCAGCGCTTCAGTTGTCAGAGCGCATCGGGCGTGGGGCCGCGCTCGACGCGCGGGTGACAAGTTCGGGGACCAGCAGTTCGTGGTGGTGCTCATGGGCCTCGCCACGGTCGATCTCGTCGAGAAGCAGGCGCACTGCTTGCCGGCCCATTTCTTCACGCGGCTGACGTACGGTCGTAAGAGGAACAGTGGCTGCTTCCGACCAGGACAAATCGTCAAAACCCACGATCGAGACATCGTCTGGTACGCGGATGCCGCGGTGTGCGAACTCGAGGAGCACGCCGAGCGCGGTGAGGTCGTTGCCGCACATGATCGCGGTCGGCAGTTCGGCGGTGGCCCGTGCGGCGAGCGCTGCGCCTGCCATTCGTCCATCGGTGATTCGCCACGAGTCGGTAGGGACTCGCTCGGGAACAACATCAACTTCAGCGAGCGTCGCGGCGAAGCCGTCGAAGCGACGATTGGCCTGCAGACTGCTGGCGAAGTTGCCGACGAAGGCGACGTTACGGTGGCCGAGCGCAATCAGGTGCTCGCCAGCCAGCCGACCTCCCGCGACATCGTCGGTCTTGACCCAGCAACGCTCGGTCTTCTCGTCTACGCGGTCCACGTAGACGAGGGGGATATCGCGGGCATCGAGGCGCTCGACCGCCGAATCGAGGGCGCGCACGGGCGCGATCATGATGCCGTGAACGCGCTGCTGCACGAGCAGGTCGAGGTTGTCCTGTTCACGCGCGACATCGTCGCCGTTGTGCACAATGACTACTCCCACGCCGAGTGACTTCGCTTCGGCCTCTGCGCCCAGGGCAACGTCGACGAAAAACGGATTGGCCAGATCGGCCAGGGCGAGTCCCAGGGTGCGCTGGCGACCGGCAGGGTACTTGCGGGCCCTTTGGATCGGGGTGAAACCCAGATCGGCAATGGCCGCCAGAACACGTTCCCGTGTCTGGGGGGCGACATAGCCGGGACGGTTGAGGACGTTGCTGACGGTCCCCGCCGAGACGCCAGCATATTTTGCGACATCGTGGATGGTCGCCATCGTCTTCCTCCATCCTGCTGGGGACGGGTAGAGCCTGCAACGAAGACCGTTGCAGACCCCGCCCCTGTGTTGATTCAGCCCGACCCGGGTGGAGTCAGCCGCCTGAGGTGTTTAGAAGGAGAAATCACCGACGTTGCCCTTGTCGAACACGAACATCGGGCCGAGGACAACCTCTCCCCCGGAGCCGACAGTGAAGTCTCCGAGCTTTCCGGCGGTGAACTTGTCGCCTTCCTTACCTGTGATCGTGCCCTGAGTGAGCGCGTCCGCGGCGTAGGTAGCCAGGTACCCCAGGTCCTCAGGGTTCCAGAGACCGAACTGCTCGATGACGCCGCTCGTGACATAAGTTGCCATTTCGCTGGGCAGGCCGAGGCCAGTGACCCACACCTTGCCCTGGAACTGCGGAGTGTCAGACAGGTAGTGTGCTGCTTCCTTCACCGACACCGTGTCCGGAGCGATGATGGCCTTGAGATCCGGAATGCTCTGCATGAGTCCCTGAGCGGCCTGGTAGGCCTTCTGGTCAACGTCTTCGCCGTATGCAACCTGGGCGATCGTGATCTCCGGGTGTTCCTTCTCAATGAGAGCAGTCATCGCATCGACCCAGGCGTTGAGGTTCGCTGCGTTGGCGCCACCGGAGAGGATTGCGATGGTGCCTCCGGCCGTTCCGAGGTGCTTCGAGGTCAGGTCGACCAGTCCCTGGGCGATGCCGTCAACCGTGGCCTGGTTGATGAAGATGTCGCGGCAGTCGGTGTCGGTGTCGAAGGCAACGACCTTGACGCCAGCGTCCTGCGCCGCCTTCAGGTCGTTGCAAACGGCAGCAGGGTCGTTCGCCGCGATGGCGATCGCCTTCTGGCCGGTCTGGATCGCGGTCTGGATGAACGGAACCTGATCGGCCGAACCGGTCGAGGTCGGACCGACCTCGGAGAAGTCAAGGCCGAGTTCGTCCGCAGCTGCTTTGGCACCCTTGTCCGAGGCCTCGAAGTACTTGTTACCGAGGCTTTTGGGGATAACGGTCAAGCTTCCGGCGCCAGCAGCGTCGGTCCCGGTGGAGCCGCCCGTGGGTGCGGCGCAGCCGGCCAGCAGCACCGACGCGGCCGCGATGGCCACGGCGATGGATACAGCGCGCCTGTGCGCCGACTTACTGAATGTGAAATTCACTGTTTTGCCTTCCTAGTGGTTGCTTGGTACAGATTTCGGATTTGGGATTGCCCGGTGCTTTTCAACGCCTGCCGCGATCACGGAGGCCTTCGACCGCCGCCGCCGCGAGATGAATCCCGCAATACCGGCGACAACGACGGAGAAGATTAGGGTGGCGCCAGTGACGATGCTTATCGTGTCGGAGCCGATACCGGCGAGCTGCAGCGTCTTGTTCAGCGTTGCGATCAGCACGCCGCCGGCCAGTGCCCCGAGTATTGAACCGCGGCCGCCCCAAATCGAGACGCCGCCCAGCACAATGGCTGTCACGACCTGCAACTCAAAGCCAAGGCCGTTCGTTCCAATCGCATTGCTGTACTGCAGCGTGTAGTACACACCGGTCGCCGACGCGACCAGCCCGCTGAGAACGAACAAAATGAGCCGTGTGCGATTGACCCGAACGCCCGAGAACGCGGCCGTCTCGGAGCTCAACCCGATGGCGAATACACCGCGTCCGAACGGAGTGAGGTGCAATAACACCGCGAAACCGATCGCGACCACGATGATCGCCACGGTCACCATCGGAACTGGAGCACCGACGAAAAGCGGAGCGCCGATGAACTGCGTGACCTCACTCGGAAAACCCGTGATCGCCGTGGTGCCAAGCAGCCCGACGGCGATGCCGCGAAACAGCGCCAAAGTGCCGATGGTGACAGCCAGGCTCGGCAATCCGACGACCGTCACGAGCACGCCGTTGAGTAGGCCCACCAAGCCACCGCCAACGACCGCGACCCCGGCGGCCAGTGGAAGGGGAACTCCAGCGTGAAAGCTCAACCCGAATATGGCACTTGAGAAGCCGACCACACTGCCGACCGACAGATCGATGTCGCCGGTGATGATGATCAGGGTCACCGGCAACAGCATGAGCAGGATCGGCGCGGAGTTCAGGATCATCGTTAGGTAGGTATACGGCTGAGCAAAATACGGCACCGTGGTGATGGCAAAGATGATCAGCAGGATGATGGCCAGGACGATTGCCGTCTCTGTACGCAGCAGCATCCGGCGCCACAGCGGGCGGCTATGCCTGCGGTACTGTGCGGCAGCACTACCCACGGCGTTGGTTGTGATCGTTGCGGTGTCGGCGCTCATGTCGCAGTCCCCCTTCTCTTCGCCCGGCGAATGCGGGTGATGAATACAATGCGGTCGAGCAGGATGGCGCCGACGATCAACACACCGACGATGGACTGCTGCCAGAGGCTCGGCACTCCGAGAACGGGAAGCGCGTTGCTGATGGTGGCGAGAAAAAACGCGCCCAGTGCGACGCCCCAGATCGAGCCGGATCCGCCGACGATGGCGACTCCGCCCACCACGGCTGCCGCTACAGCCTGCAGCTCATATCCGGTACCGACCTGCGCATCACCGGTCGCGAAGATCGCGAGGTAAACGAGCCCGCCGAGACCGGCAAGGGCGCCGCTCGCGACGAAGGCTGTGACCGTCAGACGACGCTCGCCGAGCCCGAACAGCGTGGCTGCCTCGGGGTTGGAACCGAGCGCGTACAGGTCGCGGCCCACCCGCCGACTCGTCATGAACCATCCGATCAGCAAGACGATGATCGCGACAACGATCAGCAATACCGGAATGCCCAGGAACTGCAGGGTACCGAAGGAGCGGTACTCGTCAGGCAACCAGCTGGATCGAATAAAGTGCGGGCCGATCCAGAGGATCGCGATCCCCCGGTAGGTGTACAGCGTGCCCAGAGTGATAACCAGCGATGGCACTCTGAGGAAGGCGACCAGCAGGCCGTTGACGAGTCCCAGAAATGCGCCGAGGAGGATGCCGCTCAGGATGACCAGAGGTATCGGGATACCCGGAAAGTTGGAGAACAAGCTCCCGGCCGCGTACGCCGAGAGGCACAGGATCGAGCCGACCGACAAATCGATGTTGCGGGTGATGATCACGATCGCCTCGCCGAGAGCGATGAGGATCAGAATCGTCGGCTGCCGAAGCAGTTCACGCCATCCGCCGTCGCTGAAGAGGAACCCGGGTTGCGTCACACTGGTCAGCGCCACGAGCGCGAAGATCATCACGATCAGGCCGACCTCGCGGGCGCGGAGGATCCTGCCTAAGAATGAACTCCGTCCTTGGCTAACCGGCGGGACGGTGTGCGTCACGCTCATGCGGCCACCTCCGGTGCGTGCGTCGCGGCGTACATCACATTCTGGGGAGTTGCCGTCGCGCGCGGCAGTTCCGCCGTAATCCGACCTTCTCGGACCACGAGCACGCGGTCCGCCATACCCATGACCTCCGGCAGTTCGGACGAAATCATCAGCAACGCGACGCCGGTTCCGGCCAGCTCGGACAGCAGGCGGTGCACCTCGGCCTTTGTGCCCACATCGATGCCACGGGTCGGCTCGTCCACAATCAGCAACTTAGGTTTTGTGGCCAGCCACTTCCCGAGTACGACCTTTTGTTGATTTCCGCCGGAAAGCATTTGTGCCTCGGTGTCGAGGGCATACATTTTGACCTGCAAGCGCGCCGCCCAGGTACGAGCGCTCGGCTCTTCGAGCGGTGCGATGATGAATCCGAATCGGGCCAGCTTGTGGCGGATCGCGAGAGTGATGTTGGTCTGTATGCCCGCCGACATCGCCAGGCCCTGCTTGCGCCGGTCCTCGGGAACGAAGCCAATGCCGAGTCGCATCGCCGCTGCGGGGCTCGTCCGGGGCACGCTGATACCGCCCATTCGAACCGATCCAGAGTCATAGGGGTCCACGCCGAACACTGCGCGGGCGATCTCACTTCGACCGGCACCGACAAGGCCGGCCAGGCAGACGATCTCACCCGAACGCACGGTGAAACTGACGTCCTGGAAAACTCCGGCGCTGGTCAGGTGCTCCACCTCGAGTACGGGTTCGCCGATCAGTGCTTCCTGCTTGGGGTACAGGTTGTCGACGCTTCGACCAACCATTTGATGGATGATCTCGTCTTCGGTCGTGCCGGTCGTCAAGTTCGTGGCGACGTAGCTGCCGTCCCTCATGACGGTGATGACATCGCAGAGGGCGAACACCTCGTCAAACCGATGGGAGATGAAGATGAGGCCCTTTCCCTCGTCGCGGAGCTGGCGTGCGATGCCCATTAGACGCTCGACCTCGATTCCCGACAGCGCCGCAGTCGGCTCGTCCATGACGATGACCTTGGCGCCGACCGAGATTGACTTGGCGATTTCGACGACCTGCTGGTCTGCGATCGACAGTCCTCGCGCCTCGCGGTCGGGATCGATCGGCACGCCAAGCCTTTGCGTGAGCTCACGAGTCTCGCGGCGCATTTTCGCGCGGTCCAGCGCGCCAAATCGGGTGTACGGCTGACGGCCAACGAAGAGGTTCTCGGCGACCGAAAGGTCGGGGAACAGCGTTGGCTCCTGGTAGATGACAGCGATGCCCGCGGCTTTTGCCTCGCGCGTGTTGTGAAAGTCGACGCTTTCCCCGTCCAGCAGAAATGTACCAGCGTCGCGGCGGTACAAACCGCCGATGATCTTGACGAGCGTCGACTTGCCCGCGCCGTTCTCGCCGATGACGGCATGGATAGAGCCGGCCTTGAGGACCAGCTCTGCGTTGACCAGCGCGGCCACCGCGCCGAAAGTCTTGGTAACGCCATGGAGTTCCAACAGTGCGGTGTCATTCATGCTGCGCTCACCTCGATTTCGATCACATAGGTACGGCTCTCGCCCGGCTCCAGTCGGGGCAACGTGCCGTTGGCGCGTGCAGCGGCGCGGCCCTGGATTTCGGGGGTGTTTGCAGGTTCGAGACCCAGCACATAGTGCTTTGTGGCGGTCAGTTTCCATTGAAAGATCGCCGGTAGCGTCTCGGAGTAACGGAGGGTGAATGTCAATCCCCGGGCCGCGTTGGTCACCCGGGCGACACGCTCATCGCCAGCGGTGTGGATATAGACCTGCTCGCGCGTGCCGGCCACGGGCTCACCAATTTCAGCCCGCTGGTTGAAACCAGTGGCCGCGTCGGGGTCACGGGACCTTACGGAGGCGGCGGGGATGTCGATGACGGTCCCAGCGTCGAGCAGCGGCCACCCGAGGTTGACGTGGTAGAGCACCATGTGCGGGCTCACGCTCTCGCCCTCGTTCGTCACGGTGTCCTCGATCGTGAAGGAGGTGGACCCGACACGCGAGGTGATGCGGCGGCGAAGCACGAGATTCTCCTGGAATACGCCCGTCTGGCGTACTTCCCCGGCCACGGTGATCAGCTCGGGAGTCACTGTGACCTCCGTCACCCGCGCCGGCACGGCCCCGATGCGGCCGTGCATGCCGGAAACGCCATCCTCATCGTCTACGGGCGGGCCGAAGGTGTCGAGTCCACAGGTCGTTACGAGGCCACCGCCAAAGGTGCGGAGCCACCCTCGCCCGGCAGGCTCGTATGCGTCGGGACGCGTGATGCCAGTCGACGAGAGCCAGGCAAGCGGGATCCCATTAATGGTCGCGGCACCAATATCGAGGGCGCGGTCGGGATGAACGTCGAACTCGAACCCGCCGCCGTTCACCACTCGGAATCGGCGAGCACCACGTGCCGGACCATCATCCTCAACGAAGCGATCGACGCGCGCGACCTGATCAAGCGATCCGACCCGGAGGAGGGCCTGGCCGACCGGGGTTCCGAAGATTTCAGACAAGGCCCAGCTCCAGATTTCCGGGACCGAAATGCTTCAGGATGACGATGTCATCGGTTGCGCTGCGGTTGGTGATCGTGACGCCAGCACGTGCCGCCGATTCGGAGACGAAGAACTCGTCCTGGCTGAGTTGCCCGAAACGGATGAGCGTCGCTGCCTGCGCGTCATGCACTCCGAAAGTGCCGCCGCCCTGAACAAAGAGGGCGCCGTAAGCATCCTGGTCCCTGATCGTTACCGTTTGGCTTGGGCGTACCGTGAGCTCTTTGGCGCTAAATGAGGTGGAGCGGAAGACGATCCAGTTCTCGACATAGCTTGAACCGCCATCGGCCGCTGAAGTGGAGGTGCTGTACGGACGCATGAACCGGTTGGGTACAAAATCGACGTCAAGATTCTTTTCCCAGTCCAAAAGGTCGAGAAGAAACTCATAGTCGCCGTGGTGCGTTGGGGGCACGTCCTTCCAGAGCAACTCCTCGGGGACCTCCTTGTTGTTACTCCACGATTCGCACATTGCGAACACGTCGCTGGCGGATTGCGGCTCATAGGTGCAGATGCTCGCCGGAGCGTGCAGAACACCCGCCGGAATGTCCCATCCCGTTCCAAGTTGAGTTCGGTATCCGAGCGACAGATCGGTGATGCGATTGTCGCCACCATCGGCGAAGCGCATGAGACGCTCCTTGACCTGGTCGCGGGTAGTGCCCGGCTGAAATCCGAAAAAGGAGATGGGTTGCAGGCCCAGGTTGTCGTTCATATGGGGCGAGTAATAGTACGCCTCTGGCTTTCCTACCTTGTCGACGAGTGCGGCCTTCTCGTCAGAGTGGTGCACGTGGAAGGGCAGGGGCATCAGGTTGTCGTAGAACTTGGAGTACATTGTCCAGCCTCCGAAGCGGTCCCACAATCGCGACCCGATCACGTCGGCCTTATGGTGCTCGACAAAATCATCGAAGGGCAGAAGGCCGCCGTCGGGGTCGACGACGAGACTGAGGCCTTCGTGGGCCCCGGTGAGTGGACCGTTGTCAGCGCGAATCGACGAGGCAAGCCAGCGCTCGTCAATGCCGCCGCGCCCCTGGCCGAGCGGGAAATAGTCATCCGGGTGCAGTCGGATGCGCTTGCCAGGAGTGCAAAAAGCACGGGGAACCCAGGTGGGTGCAAACCGAACAATTCCCTTGCCGGCGTCCAACGCACGATCGTGCGCGGTTGCCGATGTGACGATATTTTCGTAGGCCTCAGAGGTCATCGGTGACACTCATCTTTCAGTTCGTGCATCACCCAGGAGGCAACGCTGCCAACAGGACCGGTTCAATGAACCGCCTTTTGGGACAGTAACACCACACTCGTTGTGCGTCAATATATTTATTCAACACACATTCGCTCCTAGAAAATAAGGCAGAGGACTGCATTAGTGTTAGGTAACGCGAAAAGTTAACATACAAGTCACAAAGAATCGAGACCGTGGTGGCCACAACCGGAAGTACCGAATCCGAAGAGCGACGCCGGCAATTGCTGGCCTCGCTTGAGCACGAGAACGTCATTCGACTGACCGAGGCCGCAGGGACTCTGGGCGTCTCAGCCATGACCATCCGTCGTGATCTGGCCGATCTCGAGGCGGAAGGACTGCTGCGCCGCGTGCGTGGCGGAGCGATCTCGGTCATCGGCCCACGCCCCTTCGAAGAGCGGCGTTCCGTGCGCTCGCGGGCGAAAGAACTCATCGCAGACAAAGCTCTGACTCTGGTTCCACGTTTCGGTTCTATCGCTTTCGATGCGTCGACGACCGTTGGAACCATGGCGAGCAGGCTGGGTCCGAGGTCCGGTCTCATCGTGAGTACGAATTCCTATCCGACCTACGCGAGTCTCAAAGGAACCCTCGGAGTGAACCCCATTCTCATCGGTGGTGAGACGGAAGAATCAACGGACACGTTCGTGGGCCCACTGGCGGTACAGGCCGCCCAATCGTTGCGCTACGTCAGGTTCTTCGCATCGGCCAGTGCCGTGGACGCCACGTTCGGGACCACTGAGGTTTCGCTGGCCGAAGCGCAAATGAAGCAGGCCTTCGCTCGGGTGTCCAAGGAGATCGTGCTCTGCATCGACTCGTCGAAGCTGCACCAGCAGGCCACGGCGGCGTCCCTGGAATTGTCGAAGATTGCAGTTCTCATCACCGAGCTCGACCCGGGCGACAGCCGGCTCGATGAGTTTCGAGATCGCGTCGAGTTGCGCTGAAGCAGCCACGAACGAGTCGTGACCTTTCGTGTGCTTATTTGTTATGTTTCACAACTGCGCACATTTAGCGTATGGTCATCCAGCAGACCACCTTCACCGACGCAGGAGCAGGAGCCAGAACGATGACGAACCGAACCGCGGCCGAACTGGTCGCTCGCAGCAACAGGCTGGGCAGCGATCCCAAGGTTACAAACTTCGCTGGTGGAAACACCTCCGCCAAGGGCACCGACACCGACCCCGTCACGGGCGAGCCGGTCGAATTGATCTGGATCAAGGGTTCCGGCGGCGACCTCGGCACGCTGGCCGCCTCCGGTCTTGCCGTGCTGCGCGTCGACCGGTTTCGCGCCCTGCAACACGTGTACCCGGGGGTGGAGCGCGAGGACGAGATGGTGGGAGCATTCGACTACTGCCTACATGGCACCAATGGTGCGACACCGTCGATCGATACCTCGATGCATGCATTAGTCGATGCCCAGCACGTCGACCATCTGCACCCCGACTCGGGCATCGCGATCGCAACCGCCACCGACGGCGAAGCGCTGACCAAGAAGATTTTCGGCTCCAAGGCGCTTTGGGTACCGTGGCGCCGACCCGGATTCCAACTCGGACTCGACATCGCTGTGCTCCAGAAGCAAAATCCAGATGCCATTGGGTGCATCCTCGGCGGACACGGCATCACGGCGTGGGGCGAGACATCTACTACATGCGAGGCGAACAGCCGCTGGATTATCGACACCGCCCAGGCCTACATCGATGCGAAGGGTTCGAAGACACCGTTCGGTGCTCCAGTCGCCGAGAATACCGCGCTGCCACAGCACGAACGCCGAGCCAAAGCCGCCGCTCTCGTTGCCACGATTCGAGGCATCGCCTCGCAGGATAAGCCGATGGTCGGCCACTTCACCGACGACCCCCGCGTGCTGGAATTTCTCGGTAGTGCCAATGCAGCCAAACTTGCTGCTCTCGGCACAAGCTGCCCAGACCATTTTCTGCGGACCAAGGTCAAGCCGATGTTGCTCGACTTGCCGGCCGGAGCATCCGTCGCAGCGTCTATCGAGCGACTGAAGACACTCCATGAGGCCTACCGCGTCGACTACACCGCCTATTACGACAAGCATGCAGCCTCAGACAGCCCCGCCATGCGCGGCGCAGATCCGGCCATCGTTTTGGTTCCTGGGGTCGGAATGTTCAGTTACGGTGCCACGAAACAGGTCGCTCGCGTGGCCGGGGAATTCTATCTCAACGCCATCAATGTCATGCGGGGCGCCGAGGCGCTCTCCACCTATAGCCCGATCTCCGACGCAGAAAAATTCCGCATTGAATATTGGGCACTCGAGGAGGCGAAGCTGCAGCGGATACCGAAACCCAAGAGCCACCAAGGCCGGATCGCCCTCGTCACCGGAGCGGCATCGGGCATTGGCAAAGCCATCGCCACACGGCTCGCGGCTGATGGCGCCTGCGTCGTCGTCGCGGACCTCGACCTGGAGAAGGCGCAGGCGGCGGCAGCGGAATTAGGTTCCGTCGATGTGGCCATCGGCGTCGCTGTCGACGTCTCCGACGCCGACGCCGTGAAAGCCGCGGTCGATGCAACGCTGATGGCATTCGGCGGTCTGGATCTTGTCGTGAACAACGCCGGGCTGTCCATTGCGCGCTCATTGCTGGAGACCACTGAGACCGAATGGGATCTGCTCCACAACGTCATGTCCAAGGGATCGTTCCTGGTCTCGCGCGCCGCAGCGAGCGCCCTCATCGAGCAGGGAATGGGCGGCGACATCGTCTATATCTCCTCGAAGAACTCGATCTTCGCTGGCCCGGATAACATCGCATATTCGGCGGCAAAGGCCGACCAGTCACACCAGGTTCGGTTGCTCGCTGCTGAGCTGGGTGGGTATGGAATCCGCGTCAACGGCATCAACCCTGACGGTGTCGTGCGGGGTTCTGGCATCTTCGCGTCGGGCTGGGGCGCTAATCGGGCCAAGACCTACGGCGTCAGTGAAGAGAACCTGGGCCAGTTCTACGCTGACCGAACCATATTGAAACGGGAGGTCATTCCCGAGAACGTCGCTGACGCGGTGTGGGTGCTCACCGGCCCCGCATTGAGCCGGACGACGGGTGTGCATATCCCGGTCGACTCCGGCGTCGCCGCCGCGTTCCTGCGATGACCCGATGACCCGCGCAGCTGTCGCCGCAATCGATCTCGGCGCGACCAGTGGACGTGTCGTGGTCGGTCGCTTCGACGCTGACACTGTGCGCCTAGACGTAGTCGAGCGATTCTTGAACAACCCCGTGCGCTGCTGGGAGGGAACAACAGACGGGCTGCACTGGAACGTGCTCGAACTGTTTCGTTCAGCCCTGATCGGCCTCCGCAAAGCAGTGATTGAGGAGCCTGATCTGCGCAGCATCGGAATTGATGCCTGGGGGCTCGACTATGGGTTGTTGCGTGGCGGTGCGCTGCTCGGCAATCCCTACTCGCACCGCGACGCCCGCACACTCGAGGGCGTGCGGGCGACCCATGAGCTCGTCTCGCAGAAGGAACTGTATGCCGCCAGCGGTATGCAGTTCATGCCGATAAACACCGTCTATCAGTTCACCGCCGACCGGCTTGCCGGACGGGTGCAAGCTGGCGATACAGCCCTGTTGATACCCGATCTCATGGGGTACTGGCTGACTGGCGTGCCTGTCGCCGAGCACACCAACGCCTCGACGACGGGTTTGCTGGACATACACACGCGAGGTTGGTCGACCAAGCTGGCGAACAGCCTCGGCTTCACAGCGAGCCTGTTCCCGCAGTTGGTCGAACCTGGAACGACGCTCGGCCCACTGCTGCCGACCGTGCAAGCCGAGGTTGGCGGGCAGATCCCCGTTGTCACCGTGGGGTCGCACGACACGGCCTCAGCCGTGGTCGGAGTGCCTGCCCGGGGCGATGAATTCGCCTACGTCTCGTGCGGTACCTGGGCGCTCGCCGGGGTCGAACTGGAAATGCCCGTGCTCAGCGAGGCGGCCCGCGTCGCCAATTTCACTAACGAGAGCGGACTTGACGGTCGCATCCGCTTTCTGCAGAACATCACGGGACTCTGGCTGCAGTCGGAGAGCATCCGCACGTGGGAGCGGGCGGGACTTCAGATCGACCTTCCTGCACTCATCCGTGAGGCCGCGGCTCTACCGCGCGGTTCGGTGTTCGATGCCAACGATCCGCGCCTGCTCACGCCTGGCGACATGCCCGCGCGCATTGCGCAGTGCTGCCTCGAGGCCAATCAGCCTGTGCCGCACACTCTGGCGGAGGTCACGCGCGCAATTTGCGAGAGCCTGGCCGAGGCGTTTGCACACACCGTTCGCACCGCTTCGGAGCTGTCGGGCAAGACCGTGAGGGCCATCCACATCGTTGGCGGCGGATCGCAAAACGCCCTCCTGTGCCAGTTGACCGCCGACCGCAGTGGACTGCCCGTGATCGCTGGTCCGGTCGAGGCAACCGCCTTCGGAAACGTGCTCGTGCAGGCGCGCACCGGGCGGCTCATCTCGGGCAGCCTCGAGGCGATGCGGGCCGTCATAACCCGGTCGGTGACGCTGCAGCATTACGCGCCGCGCGGGTGACATCGCGCTGAATACGCCCGCACGGGAGGGGGTTGATCAAGCGTTTCTGGTGCACCGGCATATTCCGTCTGTCAGACTCGGCGTTAATCGCACGACGCGACCACCGAACTGAATGGATCCCATGAGCAAGCAGCTTGTTGTTGGAGCCGGCCTCATCGGCCGCCCCCTGGCCGAACGCCTCGCAGCGCGCGGCGACACCGTGACCATTGCCACCCGCTCGGGCTCGGCCGCCGCAGGCGCGACTGCTCTGGTACTGGATGCGAGTGATCCGGCAGCTTTTACGCACGCCGCAGCTAATGCTTCCACCATCTTTCTCTGCACGAATCCGCCCTATACCGATTGGGCTGCACAATGGCCGCCCATCTACGAGGCGGTGATTGCCGCCGCATCCGCTACCGGTGCCAGTATCGTCGTGATGGGTAACCTGTATTCCTATGGGTCACCGACCGGCGCCATGACCGAACACTCGAGCGAAACGACCACCGAAGCCAAGGGACTCATTCGCCGCGCAGGTTGGGCAAAGTTGCGCGCCGCGCATGACGCCGGCCACATTCGTGCTGTCGAGGTGCGGGCCAGTGACTACTTCGGGCCTGGGGCCACCGGCACCGCGCACCTGGGCGAAGCGTTTTTCACCGCTGTTCTTCGCTCAAAGACGGCTCATGTCGTGGGTAAGCCGCACCTCGCGCACAGCTGGAGCTACCTGCCCGACATCGTGACCACGCTCATCGCCGCGGCAGACTACACCGGCGACTGGGGCCGAATCTGGCACGTTCCGAGCGGTACCGTCAGCCGTGTCGACATCGTTGGGCAACTCAATGCGCACTACGGCACACGGGGAAAAGTCACCGGCTATCCGCAGCTGTTGCTGCGGTCCTTCGGGGTGGCCAATCCGATGATGCACGAAGTGTGGGCGTCGAGTTACCAGTTCGTGGTGCCGTTCGTGATTGATGCGACCGAGACCGAGCGTGAACTCGGTGTCGCCGCCACGCCGTGGAACGAGGCACTCGTCACCACCGCGGAGAGCTACCGCAGCCAGATCTGATCGAGGCGGTCTGCGCCAGGGGCCTCAGCTCACGTGCACGTGCGGGCGCCGTTTGGCGTTCGGCTCCGACTCACGCAACACTTCGCGGGTCACCGGGGCGATCTCGCCCTGGCCGGTGACGAGGAACTTGAACATATTCGAGATGGGGTTGTTCTGGGTCCACTCAAAATAGATTTCCGGGATGATGCCGGTCTGGTCACGAATCTCCAGAAGCGCGGCCGCAATCGTGTTCGGCACATTGCCGCTGGTCACCTGGAGAACCCGGTAGCCGTGTTTGGCCACGCCGCTCACGACGAGATCTTCCTCAAAGTCCGACGAGTCTGAGGGGAGCACTTCGAGAAAGATGATCGGTGAGCCGGTCGGTATATTGCCGAATCGGCGTTCGTCGCGGCTCTTATCACGGTACTCGGATTCGGTGTCTTCGTCGGGCTCGTGGGAGATGATTCGCACGACGTCGTAGTCCTCGGCGTCGCCCGTGACGAAATCGAGGGCCGAGGAATCCAAAGTGATCGACGTCGCCCTGAGTTGGAACGACCGACGCACGCGCGAGACGAGGGAAGTCACCATGATGCCCACGATGAACAGGGCGGCGATGCGCACGCCGTCGGGGCGTTCGACGATGTTCGCGATGGTCGTGTACGCCATGATCGCGGCGATTATGCCGAAACCAATGGTCGGCCAGCGTTGCCGTCTTTTGCGGGCGGACAGGGTGACCGCGACGGATGCCGACGTCATCAGCACGAGCACGCCCGTTGCGTAGGCACCGCCCTGGGCGTCGACGCTGGCCTGGAAAGCAATCGTGATCACGAAGGCGATCCCGATGAAAACCAGTACGAGCGGGCGCACGGCCCGGGCCCATTGCGGTGCCATGCCGTACCGCGGCAAGTATCGAGGCACGAGGTTAAGCAGACCGGCCATAGCGGATGCCCCAGCAAACCAGAGGATGCAGATGGTGCTGATGTCGTAGACGGTGCCGAATGCGTTACCGAGGTATTCGTGGGCGAGATAGGCCAGGGCCCGACCATTGGCGGGGCCGCCGGGCTGGAAGGCGGCCTGCGGGATCAGAAACGTCGTGACGAGGCTCGACGTGATCAGGAAACCGCTCATGATCAGTGCCGCTGTGGTGAGCAGCCGTTTCGTACCGCGAATCCGGCCGACGGGATTGTCGTCACTGTCGGTCGGGCTTCCCGTAACCTGCGGCATCACGGCCACACCGGTCTCGAAGCCGGACAGGCCCAAGGCCAACTTGGGAAACACGAGCAGTGCGATCCCCACCATGACGAGCGGATTACCGTGCTGCACGGTGAGCGCCGCCCACCAATCCGTGATGACCACGCTATTCGTCGCCACGTGCTCAATCGCAACCATGATGACGATCAGGTTGAGAATGAGGTAGACCGCAACAAGAACCACGGCGATGCTGATTGCTTCCCGAAAGCCGCGAAGGAAGACAATTCCAAGCAGGGCGATGATGAACAACGTGATCGGTACTTCCTGACCGTGAAACCAGGTTGGCGTGAACGGATTCTCGACTGCGTGAGCCGTGGCATCCGCTGCAGACAAGGTAATCGTGATCATGAAGTCCGTGGCCGCGAACCCGAGCAGAACCAGCACGAACAGTTTGCCCGACCACCACGGCAGCAGCTTCTCCAACATATGGATGGAACCGGATCCCCGAAAACTCTCTGCAGCCACCCGCCGATACACGGGCAAGGCGCCCAACAGTGTCAGGGCGACCAGAACGATGGTAGCAATCGGCGATAGCAGTCCGGCGGCGAGGGCCGCGATCGCCGGCTGATATCCGAGCGTCGAGAAGTAGTCGACACCGGTCAGGCACATCACACGCCACCAGGACTGCGTCTTTTCAGCGGTGGCCGCGTGCGGTCCCACCCGTGATCCATGGCGGTCACCGGTGTCTTGCAATAGCCACGCTTTGACGCTTTTGGCCGAAGCCCGCGATATGGTCACGAGCACACCCTACGCCCTCGCAAACTACCGCAAGAATTGCTTTCACTTTCATTTACTGCACGCTTCTCGCTGCGGCCGAACAAGGGGGCAAGCCGCCATCTGGTGCCCCCTACTCGACCTGTTACGCGACGTTTGCGGTTGCGTGGTTGTGAGCGCGAGAGAGGACCACCGCAAAGATCAGGAAGACGGCTGTGCTCAGCGATCCGCTTATCTCTCCCAGCTGCGGAATTACAAGCAGCCCGCTCACTCCCAGCAGAATCAGCACCCCGCCAAAACTGCGAACAACCGCATGCCATAAAGCAACATGAAGACGAGGTAGTGCCCGCCAACGATGAAGAGCGCAGCCATACCGCCAGCAACGGAGCCCCAAGTGAACACCGCGCTCGCCGCCGCCCAGATGACCGCGGACACCAATGGTCCAGGGAAGCCGGCACGATAGATTCGTCGAACATCGGCCTGTGCTTGTGAAATTTCCATGACATCTACCGTGATCGAGCCGAAGAGCGAGTTGCACACTCGTCAGAGCCCACTTCGATCATGGCGCACCAGTCGCGACAGGACCAATCAGAGCCGCGTTGCCACGCTGTGTCAGAGCGCGCGAGTAGCTTCAGCAGCAGTCTTCGAACTCGACGTCGCGTTCCCCGGTGAGCGCAGCCACGGGCACTTTGCAGGCGTCGCCACGCCAGGCCTCGAAGCCTTCCCTAACGGCGAAGACCACGATCACGAGGGCTGCAACCGAGTCCGCCCACGCCCAACCAAAGAGCGTGTTCAAAAGTAGCCCGACCAGCAGGGCTGCGGAAAGATAGGAGCAGATCAGGGTTTGTTTCGAGTCAGCGACCGCCGAAGCAGAGCCCAACTCATGGCCGGCGCGACGCTCGGCGAAGCTCAGAAAGGGCATCACCAGCAGGCTGACCGCTGCCAGCACAATGCCGACCGTGCTGTGCTCCGCTTCGCGAACGCCGAAGAGGGACAGGCCGGCATCGACGATCACATACGCGGCGAGAGCGAAGAACGCCCACGCGATTACTCGCAGCGCGGTCTTTTCTCGCTTCTCCGGATCAGGCGCTGCGAACTGCCAGGCGACAGCGGCAGCGGAGAGGACCTCCACGATGGAGTCCAGGCCAAACCCGATGAGGGCTGCTGACGATGCCACGCTGCCGGCCGCGATCGCAATGATGGCTTCGATGACGTTGTAGCCAATGGTCGCCGCGACGATCCACCGAATGCGGCGGCGGAGAACCTGCGTTCGGTCAGGCTGGATCGCAACAAATCGGTCGTCGCTGGAGAGGCTCATGCGTCGTTCCCGCAGCACAGCGGTACGTCGCAGTCCTCATCGACGCAGCCGACACCGTCATCGATAGCGAGCACCACATCCATCAGGGCGATTAGCGCCCTGGTCACGTGAGGATCCGCGATCTCATAGCGAGTCGAGCGTCCCTCCGGAACGGCGGCCACGATTCCGCAGCCTCTGAGGCACGCCAGGTGGTTGGATACGTTCGACCGCGACAACTGCAGCTCGCGCGCCAACGCACCCGGAAACCCCGGGCGTTCGAGCAAGGAGAGCAGGATTCGAGACCTGGTGGGATCGGCCATCGCTCGACCCAACCGGTTCATCACGTCAACCCGCGAGGCAATAGTCAGCATCCACTGACATTACAGCAGGGGCTGACCAATCACCACGGTCCTGCCAACACAGTGTCAATTAGTGCTGATCGTGCCCGATTGGATCGGCCCGGAGGCGGAGCGCGACCCACAGTCCACATCGGCGGTAGATGTAGGCATTGTCGCTGAGGGCGTGCAGCCTGCGGCGCGGATAGCTGCGACCGCAGCAGGAACAGGTGAGTTCTGGGGTATTATCCATGAGCCGCGAGCGCTGCCGCAATCTGTTCTTGGGTGGGAGCTCCGGCCAGGCCGTTCGGCGTTACATAAATCCGGCAGGCGAGATCGCTGGTGCGGCCATCCGTCGGGAAGAGATCAACACCGTCGACGAGGATCGTTGGCGACCCAGCAAATAGGACTTGCCCGGCTGTCTCGGCGGAATCGATCAGTGTGGATGTGATCACTGTGTTCGAGTGCATCGTGTTGTCGACGGCGCGCTGCAGGCGGATGAGGGCCTGTACCGAGTTCGGACAGCCTGCAATGTAGAGCAGCTCGATTGTTGTCATGGATTCTTTTCCTTTTGAGGGGGCCATCCGTATCATCCAACGGATGCGTCGCCTCGCGATACCGCGGATGGACAGCAATCAACGTGGGTACCCAGTATTTTCCGCAGGACAGTCTTTCAGGTCGATGCGAGCTAGTTGTAAATCTCGATGAGGCTCGGGTCGGTCAGCTCAATCTGAGCCACACCTTCGTACAGCGTGATTTGGCCGGAGGTGCACAGGGTCACGCCGCCGTCAATCGGCTCGAGGTCGCCGACGTCCCAAACCACGATCTGAAAACGTTCCGGGTCGGGGTAGTCGCGACCGAGGTTGAGGAACACGTCGTCTTCCGAGTTGCCGCCGCCGGCGAGTGGCCCGCAGACGCGCTGCGTCGAACCGGCGTAGTCCACACCCTGGTTCCAGGGGATCCCGCCGCCAGGCTGCTCTTCCGCGGCCGCGGCAAATGGGAGCGGGGCTGGAGCGCCAGGAGCCGGATCTGCCTGGTAAACCCAGTTTCCGTTGCGGTCCTCGACGCAGCCGAGCTCTACGGCCTTCCGCTCGGCCAGACCCGCCGGTGCCGCAACGAGCGCCGCGCAGGCGGTGGCAGGATCGACCGGCGATGACTCTTCGGTCAACAGTTCAGCCGCGTTGGGCTCGTCATAGGAATAGGAGCCCGAGCTGCAGGCAGTGAGCAGCAGCATCGAAGACAGGGCCGCAGCAGCTGTCAGAGCGGCGATTGGAGCGCGAGGCGATCGGGGCATGGGCAAAGACTAGGGCATCGCCGACGGACGTGTGTGTCCCCGTCCGAGTGGGCGTCCAGCGGGCAGTATGCCCCCTTTCGGCCGAACACGTCACGAGAAGATCGCGGCCGCTGAACGACTAATACTCGGAGACTCGAACCAAGAACATCACATTCCGAGTCATCTTCATCAAGACTTCGAAGTCGCACAGATTCGGAACTCCCCCGACAACCGGCACGAAAGGGGCACCACGGGCTCACGAGCCCGGGCTAACCTAGCGGGATTCGGACATGAGTACCTCGCGACCGCAACTGCCAAAACCCCCAATTGACCGGAGATTTTTTACAAAGCTGGGGTACCTGGACTCGAACCAAGAACAAATGATAGGCGTCTGTATAGTGGTGCGCACCCGCACATGGGGCAGACTTCCGCGGAATTCCGCGGTTCTCATGAGCTTTAGTGCACGCGCTGTACGGCGAGATACGGCCTGAATCTGGTCAGATTTTGGGGTTTATGGTGCGTTTTTGGTCACGCTCTCCTGGTGACGCAACCCCCGTCCCGGACGAAAGGAAGCGATGCAGCGGTCCGGCCTGCGAGCCACTTACGCCGCCGTTCCGATCCATGACCGCCGTATTGCACTGGGCTCGACGGCACGAGCTCCTCCCGACCAATCCCATGGACCACGTGACCCGTCTGCACCGCGAGCCTCATGTCCCCGACGCGCTCACCACGGTCGAAGTCAACAAGATCCGCGTCGCGATCTCCGCCTGGGAGGCTGGCTTCGGCTACACGTCCGGTCCCCGGCCAGACGGGCAGCTCGGCTGCATCGTCGAGGTGATGCTCGGCACGTCTGCTGGAATCGGTGAAGTGCTGGGAATCCGCCGCCTGGACGTCACCAGCGACGTACCGTTCATTCACTTGGCCGGCACGATCATCAGCCGCAAGGGCGAGCTGACCTTTCGGCAGATCACTCGGAGACCGCCACTTCGAGGCGCTGACCACGGCAAACGTGCGGCGTCAAGTGCGCAGGGTTCTTGGCGAAGCGGGAGGCGCTGGGGTGACGCCGCACCTGTACCGCCGCACGGTCGCGACCGCGGTCGGCGACAACGCGAACGTCGAGCTGGCGCCGGAGTTGCTTCGCCACACGGGCACAAAGATCACGCTGCAGCACTACATCCGGCGTAGCGAAGTGGTAAATCCGGCGTAGCGAAGTGGTAAATCCGGCGACGGCGGAGCTGCTGGAGCGAGCGTTTGCGAAGGACGCTGAATAAACCCTGCGGTGGCGGTCGTCGTCCACTGCTCGCGCAATATTCCAGCGCGGTGGACGAAGGTCTAGGTAGGGCCATGGGTGATGGCAGCTCGGATCCAGCTCGCGCGGCTGACTGCAAGTCTGCTTCAGGTCCGCGACCGCACGCGTCGGAGCGTCTCGGACGGCTGCTCACCGTATCTCTGCGCGTAGTACTCGGAGAACCTGCCCAGGTGGAAGAAACCCGATTCCGCTGCGATGCTCGACACCGTTGCCGTGTTCGAGTGCCGCTCGTGTTCGATTGCCAGCCGCGCCTTCTCCAGCCGTACCCGGCGCAGGAACTGCGCCGGCGAGGTGCCGAGATGCTCCTGAAAGGCCGCGTTCAGCTGCCGGGCACTGATACCTACGGCCGTGGCAACCTGTTCCATTCCGAGGTCCTCCCTCGAGTGACTGTCGATAAACGCTCTAGCGGCCGCCACGTAGCTGGGGCCGAGGGCGCCGATCTCCGGCTCCAGCACATCCCTTATGTAAGGGGATAGCCCGGTCAGCATTGACGTCATCAACACACTCGCCAAGCCGTAATCCAGCAGTGGATTGCGCCCGGCTGGCTGGGAATCGATCTGTCTGACCACACCCAGCCACGAGGACCTCACCACGTCTGGAGCCGCCAACTGGAGCGGTTCATGAGTCGAGATCAGTATCGGGTTGGCAAGGTTTCGGCCGTAGGTGGACACCAGCAGGGACTCCAGCGCGCCCGCATCTACCGATCCCACGAGGCAGCCTCGCTCACCATCGGGGGCCATAAGCGTGGGCCGGGTGCCATCCAGCGCGAACGGACGTTTGGCCACCCATTCATGACCTCCGCATTCAACGCCCATGGGTCCAAGCGGAAGAACGAGCATGGTGCGGCGACCAGATGGAGGACTGGTCACCGTCACTTTCGCGCCATATGCGACGAAAACTAGGCTCACGTCACCGATCTTTAGCCCGTTAACGATGCCCTGAACCCGGCCGCTCGGCGGGGGCAGTAGACGGTGGTCATCCTCGGTCAGGCCGTTAACGACATCCCTGACGTCTTGGGCATCGTCGCTCGCCAGCAGATGGCGAGAACCGAGCGGCAATGGACGCGTCGGCACGGCGTTGGAACCGATGCTGGTCATCGTCAGACCCTTTCTGCAACCGTCGCATCCTCGCGCGGTTCTCATCGTGACTTGCTACGCGGCGACCACGGCTTTCGCCGGGCTTCGAATACCCATTGCTTCCAGCCGCGGCAGCACCTCCTGTGCAAAGTACTCCAACTCCGAAACATAGTCGACAAACGCGAGAGTCATCCCTGCGAATCCGGCGTCGTGGTACCGCTTGATCTCCGCGGCGACGTCATCCGGCGTGCCGATCAGGGGAACGCCTCCGTGTCCGGCCGCGAACCGCGGCCGGAATGCCGCCAGCATCTCCTTCGTGAACGACTGCGCGTGCAGCCCCTGCAGCTTCATCAGGTAGTCAACGGCACCCCAGTCGGCGTTCTCTTCCGCGTAGTAGTGCAGGTACTCGTCCGCTTCTCTTTTGGTCTCGCGGCAGACGACGTGGCTGAATGTGAACACGCCCATGTCCCGCGCGTGATCCCGCCGTGCCTGCTCCTTCAATCCCTCAACGATGGTCTTGCCGTCTTCTGGGCCCATCACGCTGGTGAATACGAAGTCCGAGTTGCGGGCAGCGAAGCCTCGCCCTTGCGTCGACGATCCTGCATTGATGATCGGCAGGATGCCCTCGACGGGCTTTGGCATGCTCTCTACGTGCTGCAGTTGGAAGAACTCGCCGTTGTGGTCGAATATCTCCGGGTCCGTCCAGGCACGGCGGATGATGTCCCACCACTCCTGCGCAAGGGCGTAACGGTCGTCGTGGCTCTGCGGCAGATCCAACCCGAACGCCTCATACTCGGGCTGGTTCCAGCCGGCCACGATGTTCAAGCCGGCCCTGCCGCCGCCAATGTGATCGAGCGTTGCCATTTGCTTGGCCACCGACAGTGGGTGATTGAACGCCGTGTGGATCGTGGCGAATATGTTGATGTTCTTGGTGACAGCGAGGAGCCCTGCGGCCCACGTGACGGGGTCGAGCACAGCACCGTGGAAGTTCGTATCCCCCTTATAGCCGATCCAGCGTGCGATCGGCAGCAGGAAATCGATGCCAACTTCATCGGCGACCTGTGCCATCCGCAGGTTGTCCTCCCATCCTGCCGACCAGCGCTCCGGGATCTTCGTAACGGCCATGCCGCCAGAGCAGTTCGATGAGAACAGACCGAGCTTGAAATGGTTGGAAGCCAGGATTGCACGTGTCATTTGTATCTCCTTTTGATCTTGATAGGTCGAACAAGTGAAGTAGTTGGTCAGTGGTAAAGGGCGTGGTTAGTCAGTGGCGCAAACGACTCCGGTCGGGTCACCCTGATCACCCTGCCGACGACAATGAGGTGGTCGCCACCTTGATACCGAGCCCAAACTTCGCATTCAAGGGCCAGCGGTGACGCAGCCAACATCGGTGAACCGCAGATTCCGGGAGTCCAGTCCATCCCGGAGAACTTATCGCCGCCCTTTTTCGCGAACCGGGCTGCGAGGGCCGTCTGCTCTTCGTCCAGCACATGTACGGCAAAGTTGTCGGTGTGGTTCCACAGCTCCAGGCTGCTGGAGCGCAAGTCGATGCACCAGGAGACCAATGCGGGCTCGAGGCTAACCGACGTGAAGCTGTTGCTCACCAGACCCGCTGTCTGATCGCGCCAAGAAGTGGTGATCACGGTTACTCCGGTCACCCAATGACGCATGGCATCCCGGAGTTCGGCCGACATGACCGCAATGTCGATTATTGTGCTCCGCTCGCCGGTCGTCAGCGAATTTAGTAAAGCCATGGTTCGAACCTCCGAAACAGGTGCCCGCCACGTCCCTGTGGCCGGTGTCTTTCGATTCTGCCCGGTACGTGAATTGGCAACTATCCAGAAACGGACGTCCGATAGCCAAATGCGGAAGTCGCCTCGGCGTCAGCGCCGGGGCTTTCGCTTCCGCAGAATTTCCTGCGCCACCAGATGCCCTGATCCGGCTCCCAGCCCCGGACCCGGATGCGTGGCCGCGCCGATAGGCCCGCCACTGAGTTCCGGTGCAGAGAGGCCGATGGCAGGGGCCGCCAGAGCAAGTTCTGGTAAAGCTCCGCCGAGCCCCCGTATGGGTCGCCGCATGGGGCGTTCACATTCGCGGCCGCCAGGTCGACCGGCGAGATTACATGGATGCCCAGCACGGCTGGTCCGGCGTTTCGAGCGAATGTTCGACGACCATGCCCAAGACGAGCTCAGCATCGTCGACATCGCGAACGCCCTGAACGTGCCCCTGCGCACGCTGCAGGACACCATGCGGCGCGAACTGGGTATGACCCCATCGCGGCGTCTGCAGGAGGTCAGGCTGGGCCTCGCCCACGCTCGGTGACTGGCCGCGGATCCAGCGGTCCTCAGCGTGAGTGACATAGCAGCCAGCTACGGCTTCATACACCCCGGCCGATTCTCCGGCAGCTACCACGCGGACCACGGCGAGTACCCGTCCGGTAACCTCCGCCGGTAATGTGCGCGAGTCCCGCCAGTTCAAGTCTCCGAGCGGCGTCCTGATTCTTTACGCGCCGGACGCCGCTCTGGCTATCGCAGATCAACCGCGCATGGCGGTTTCGAGTTCATCATCGCTGAGACTCGCCGGCAGAGGAGTTTTGCGCTCCTCACCGTTCTTCCCCTCAAAACGCCGGCCCCATCCAGTCAGAATCGCCAGAAGTATCACCACGGTCAGCACCAGCGGATAGAAGGTTGCAAGAAAGATCGACGGCGCTGCCAGTACGGGCGCGCCGTCATGGCCTTGGGTCAACAGGCTGGCAATCAGTAAGAATGAGCTGACAATCGGGACGACCGACCCGAGTCCGAGGGTGAAGCAATCCATCACATTTGCACGCCGGTAGGGGTGCAGACCGGCCGCCGCGCCGATACGGTCGGCGACTGGGCCAAACATGATCATTGAGGGCCCATTCACGCCGGCAAAGATGGTCGCCGTGGCGAGTGCCCCGATGCCGATGGCGAGCTCCGCTCCCATGGGCGTCTTGGCGAATGCGGATTTTCCGACGGCATCGACAATGAGGTCGAAGATTCCAGCTTGCTGCAGAACACCGATGATTCCGAAGATTACAATCCCCAGCCCGATGAGCGGCAGGATGTTGGCGATTCCAGCCACTAGGAATCCGCCCGGAGTCCCGTCTTCATTGGCGGACATAACGTCGGAGAGGGTGAGAAGTCCTGTCAGCAGGCCGAGCGCGATGCCTGAGACGAGGCCAATCGTAGCCGCCAGGAAGATGTCCCTCTTCCAGAAGGCCACGAAGAGCAGGATGGCAATGGGGATGACCATGATGAGGCTTAGAGGCGTGCCGGTGACGTCCATCTCCGCTGCCGTTTCATTCTGGGATCGCATGGAGCCGACGACCAGGAACAGAATGGTGCTGATGCCGGCAGCGACCAATGCATACTTAGCGCGTGCCTTCACGACACCGCCGATCTCGGCGGAACCCTCTCGGTTTCGATATTTCTGGGTCGACGAGGAAACAATGGTCGAGTCGGAGATCGGGGCAAGATTGTCGCCGAACAGCGCGCCAGACAGAATCGCCCCGGCCAAGATCAACGGATCCGCTCCGAGAATGACACCCGCCGGGTAGAAGATCGGGAATGCGGTGAACAGCGTGCCGATCGAGGTGCCCGTGGACATCGCGATCGCACACACCGCGACAAACGTGACCGCGATGAACCAGCCCCCCGTGACACCGAGGCTGCTGGCTAGCCAGACGAAACCGCCGGAGACACCCGTCTGCTTTATCAGCGCCGAGACAAGACTCACGATCAGAAGGATCAACAGGAGAGTGATCGAGGTCCGGGATGAGACACCCATGATGACGCTGTCCCAAAACTTGGAGTAACGGCGGGCAAAAAGCGCGGCGATTAGGAGGCCGGCCAGCCCTGACGCCGTGAGCGCGTTCATATCGAATACGCGGAAGATCACGAAATAGGCAATGACGCCAATCAGGAAGGTAGCCGGAGCTATCAGCGCCCCCAGGACCCCTCCCCTGAATTCAAGCCGTTCGCTAGTTTCATTCATTTTTTCAGGCTCCTTTGCCCTAATACGAGATCGTTGGGTGCGTCGTCGGCCGCGCGTGTAGTCGACGGCCAGAGGCTCGCGCCTATCGACGAGATTGATGCTGACGGAGAGCCGCCAGCGCTGTCTCGATATCCTCTGCCGTTGTGTAGTAATGCAGGGACAGCCGGAGAAGCCGACCGCGAGGCGCTGTCATGATCCCCCGTTCGAAAAGCCATTCGGACAACCCTGCAGGGTCCTCGTCAAAGATGGCGACCTGGGGGCCACGGTGTTTCGGGTCGGCGGGCCTGCTCATGCGGATCCCGAGGTCCGAAAGACCGGTCGCAAGCTGCTCAGACAGCCGCATAATGTGCTCATACCCCACGGCTTGGTCGACGCGCTCGAGAACTCCGAGGCCCGCGTTCGCCGCGTACACGGCTGGAACGGCCGGGGTCCCACACTCGAACCTTCGCGCGGTTGTTGGATAATCGACGAGCTCCGGGTCAAAGGCGAAAGGATCGACTCGACCGAACCAGCCTGTGAGTTCCGGTGACCGCTCGGAGGTTATTCCATCCTTCACGTACAGAAAAGCCACCCCGGCGAGCCCGAGCATGTACTTCAGTGAACCCGTTACGAGATAGTCGCAGTCGAGTTCTTTCACGTCAATCGGTACGACGCCGGCACCCTGGTACGCGTCAACGAACATCCGCGCGCCTGCCTCGTGCGCAAGGTCGGTGAGTTCCCTCAGCGGAGGGCGTGCGCCATCGTGATAGCTCACCAGCGGCGCCGAGACTAGGCTCAGCGATTCATTGATCGCGGAATCCCACTCAAGCACGTCGAGCGCCTGAACTCGGTCGGAGATCATGTGCACTTGTGCCCCCTGCGCGGCTTGTGCTCGCCAGACATGCCCCACCGAGGGGAATTCGAGGGCGGATGTCAGAATGCCCGGCCGTCGGTCCCAAGAGAAGCTGGATGCCACCTGGTAAGCACCCTCCGATGCGGAGGAGACGATCGCAATCTCATCCGTTGAGGCGTTGATGAATCGTGCAAACCGTTCACGCAGTTTCTCGACCTCGCCCATCCAGAGGCCCCAGGGTGCGCCCGAATCCGTCAAGGAGCCGGTGAGGTCGCTAAGACTAGAATTCAGTTGCGTCGAAAGGGCGCCTTGACTGCAACTAGCAAGATGAACCATATGTTTCAGAGGCGGAAATTGAAGTCGAAATTCTTCCGCATCGAAGAGCTTTGCGGTTCGTACGATTGTGTCTGATGTTTCCATGCGGGCGAGCCTATGCCCAAGTGTTTAGTGTGGTCAACTATTTTTACTCTGACTTATGATTTCTTTTGACGTCATGAGATGCTCATGAAAGGAGCGCACCCCGTGGATGGCTTTCGAATTCGGGAATTGCGTGCCAATCGAGGGATGACCATTTCGCAGTTGGCGCTGGCGACGGAGGTCTCTGCCGGGCTAATCAGCCAGGTCGAGAGGGGGCGCACCGATCCAAGCCTTGAAACACTGCGCAAGATCTCGCGCGTTCTGGACGTGCCCCTGTTCGAATTGTTTGCGCAGGAGCCCGAAGGTAGCGGTGTCTCAGTAGTGAGGAAAGATCACCAAGTTCGTATCACTTCCCCAACTGAGGACATCACCTATTCACGACATTCCGCTGGGAACGGTCAGCTCGAGGTCCTCCGGGGAACCTTGAAGCCGGGCGGCTCCTCGAGCGCTGAGCCATGGAGCCACCCGTCCGAGGAATGCGTGGTCGTCGTCGAGGGCACCCTGGTTGCGGAGGTCCAGGGCAAACGCTACTCCCTGACAGAAGGGGACAGCTGTCATTTTAATTCCAGGCTTCCGCACCGACTTCTCAACGAGAGCAATGCCATGGCCACGTTCATCGTCGCGGCGACGCCTCCCAGCTACTGATCCGCGCCAGCTCATGCTGCCAGTGGGCAAGGCCCGGTTGCAGGAATCGCCTGCGCGAACTCGCCGCGAACGAGATCAATGCCCCTTGAAGGCCTCGGCAAGCCACCACGCGCCGCCGTCGCTGGCGATCTTTGCGTCGATGACGAGTGGCGAGTTCCGTTGCCCGTCCAACCACGTCTGTACGGCGTGAAGGTCGGCGTTTGTGCGCACCGTGATGGCATCTGCACCATAGCCGCGGGCGATGGCAGCCAGGTCAGAGTCGGGGAACGTGACCGTGCCCAGGTCCTCCTCCGCTGTGAAGTGGTGCACCTCTGCGCCGTAGGCCGCGTCGTTGTACACAATGATCACCAGGGGCAGGTTGAGTCGTACCGCCGTCTCCAGCTCGGAAATTCCCATCAGGAAGCCTCCGTCACCGGTGCCGAGCACGGGTAGCCGGTCCGGTCTAGCAAGTGCCGCTCCAATAGCCGTGTACAGACCCAGCCCGATCGATTGAAAGGCCTGGGTGAAACAGAAGCCGAACTCATCTGGAACGCTCAGGTGCGTACTTGGGTAGCCCATGAAGTTTCCAGAGTCGACGGACAGGATCCGTTCTGCCGGCAGGATGCCGTCCAAGGTGATGCTCAACACCCGGGGGTCGATACGGTGTTCCGTCGAGATGTCCTGTACTGGAACGTCTTGCCAGCGGGAGTTCGCGGCTATCAGCTCCGCGTTCTGCTCCGTGCGATACTTCTCTTCCGCTCTGCTGCCGTTCTCCCGTATGACCGCGAGGGCGTCCCGCGCCGTCGCCGCGCAATCGCCCAGTACGCCGAGGTCGATGTGCCGGTTGGCACCCAAGGAGTTGTCTTCGACGTCGACCTGGACGACGCGGGTGTTCGCGGAGATCAAGGCACCGTGGCGCATGGTCCACATGTTAAGGGTGCAGCCGAACCCGATAATCAGGTCGGCCCCGCTGATCAATTCCGCGGTCTGGGGTGAGGAGAATCCGCCGGAGATGCCAAGGGAGAAGCGCTCACCGTTGAAAAGCCCGCTGGCCACGGCAGAGGTGGCGACGAGTGCGCCGGCCTGGTCGGCCAGCTCGAGGATTTCCAGGCGGGCATCGCGCCCGCCGCGGCCGGCGACGAAGACCGGGCGCTCGGCAGCTTGGATCAACCGGACCAGATCGCGCACGGCCTCATTCGAGGGACGCACCAATTGCGCTGGCGGGATGCCTGCCACGAGGTCGGGCGTGTTTTCCGGGGCCGGTGCTGCCTGCACGTCGAGGGGAAGATTTAGGACTACCGTGCGGCGTTCGTTGCGCGCCGTGCGATAGGCACGCACCGTGTCAGCGACGGCGCTGCCGGGCGAATGCACTCGTTCGGCCACGGCCCCCACACTGCGGGCCAGGGCCCGCTGGTCGATCGTGAAATTCGAGCGCACGGCCGAGCTGGCCGTTTCAGCGGCCAGAACGATCATCGGCGTATGGCTCTTGGCGGCTTCGCCGATTCCGGTCATGGCGTTAGTTAACCCGCACCCCTGGTGCACGGACACAAGGGTGACCTCGCCAGACATCCGAGAGTAGGCGTCGGCCATCGTGGCAGCGCCCCCCTCGTGCCGCGCGGCCACGTAGGTCACCCCGTGGCGACGCAAAGCATTCGTGACCTCGAAGTTGCCGCTGCCGACAACTCCGAAGGCGTGACTAACGCCCAGTTGAGCCAGGGTCCGGCCGACCAGTTCCGCTACGTTCATATGCGTTATTCACTCCTATTTCGGGCCTGCGGGCTGTGCCCGCCGGCGCCTCCGGACAGTCCCCGAGAGGCGCCGACGGCCAAACGTACACGAACTGCATTCTTGAATTGAACTACACGCGCAACATCGATTAGGCCGATGCCTGCGCGGGCACGGTTTCGACAGCGGCGACGCTCTTCTGAGGTTCGCCTGTGCGTGTGGATACCGAGGACACGATAATGGCCCCCAGTACGGCCACTGCCGCGAAAGCGTAGAAGTTCACCTGGTAACCGAGTGCGGTACTGGCGATGACGCCGCCGATGATTGGTCCCATCATGGCCCCGATGCGCCCGACACCGAGCGACCAGCCGAGAGCAGTGGGACTCAGGCGCTGCGGGTAGTGCGTAGCGCAGAAGCCGCCGACCAGGATCTGCGTTCCGACGCTGCCGAGGCCGGCGAAGGCCACCAGCACGAAGAGCATGGCCACCGGCAGGTTGAGGCTAATCAGGAAGATCGAGATGCACGCGAGTATGAACGAGGCGGTGACGACCTTCTTGATTCCGACCCGATCTGCCACCCACGATGCGCCGATCGAGCCGACGATCGCTCCAAGGTTGAGCACAAGGAGGAACGCAAGCGCATGGCCGAGTTCGAATCCGGCGCCACGCATGATTTGCGGTAGCCAGGTGTTCAGACCGTAGACAAGCAGCAATCCGCAGAAGTTTGCGGCAGCGAAGAGGATCGTTGATCGGCGCCAGCGGGCACTGAACAAGTCTTTGAGGCTCGACTGTCGGGCCGGCGTTGCGGCGGCCGTTGCATCGGCGGCCGGGTTCTCAGCGACGATGTCCCCATAAACCAGGCCGAACCGATCGGCCGCAGCCCGAGCCTCGGCCGGGGAACGCCGGTTCGCGAGAAAGGCGATGGACTCGGGGAGGTACTTGTAGGCGATCGGCAGCAGGGTGACGAGCGGGAGGGCACCGACCGCGTAAAGCCAGCGGAAGTCCATTGCAGGGAGGGTCGATATTGCAAGCAGGGCTGCTCCTACGCCGCCCACGGAGTAGCCACTGAACATGAGCGCGTTGGCGATCTGACGGCGGTTTTTCGGCGCATACTCGACAGTCAGCGCGATGCAGGTTGGCACGACACCTCCCAGGCCAAGCCCGGTCAGGAAGCGCAGCACCGCGAATACGGTCTCGTTCGGTGCTGCAGCTGTGGCGAGCATACACACGGAGAACCACGCGATGCAGAACAGCATTATCTTGCGGCGACCGAGAATATCGGTCAACCCTCCAACCGTCAGCGTACCGATCAGCATGCCAATGAGAGCTAGGCTCCCGATCAGGCCAGCCTGAGCCGGGTCAATATCCCAGGTGGGATGCGCCAGCAGAGTCGGCACCGTTGCGCCAAAGACGACGAGGTCATAGCCATCGAAGACGATAGTGAAGAAGCAGAGGGCCAGAACAAGGCCGCCCCTTCGTTTCGGCAGGTCCTTCGTGGTGGCCGGTGGTGTGCGAAATTGCGTCATGAACTCTTCCTTGAGTTTTGCAATGCAGGGCGGTAGTCATGGACGGAACGCCCACTGGCCCCCAACCATACACTTTCTCTTACGACCGTCAAGTAATCGCAATATAGTTTTCTGAAGGTTAAACATGACAGATTACGGGAGCGAACATATGACGGTCACAAGAACACCGTCCACCTGCAGCATCGACCGCACGGTGGAGTGGGTGGATACGGACGCCGGGGGTCACCAACACAATTCGGTACTGCTGCGCTGGGCCGAATCCTGCGAGGCGGAGCTCTTCCGCGGGTTGGGCTTGCCGGAGCACTTCCCGCGCGCACCACGGGTACAGCAGAGCGTGAACTTTACGGCGCGGTTGTGGTTTGGCCAGCGGGTGACCACGACCGTGACATTAGAGAAAATCGGCCGCACCTCAATGGCGTTCCGCTTCGACGCGTACGCCCACACGTTTGAGGGGCGGGGTGCCAGCTCGGCCGCGCACGGCACCTTTGTCACCGTGTACATCACTCCGGGCCAGGACCTGGCCGGACCCTGGCCGCAACACTTCCTCGACAGGCTTACCCCCGCCACGACCTAGCAGGCCAGCCTCCGGTCCGGGGAAGCGGACGGGCAATGTGCCGGTCCCCGGCTACACCGGTATGGACTGCGCGCTCTCCGAGGCTTGATCGGCCGACTGCGGCCGCCAGCGAACATGGTTCCCTTGCTCGATCGGCACATCATGGTGCACGAGCTCCAGCCGGGGTCGTACGGCCTCGGTGCGCGCCGTCGGCGGCTTGCGCCGCCCGGCCCGGAACTGCAGCGGCCACTCCGCCGCCTTGCCGACGTACTCCTGCTCCGCCGCGGCGTGCAGCGTCCACTTGGTGTCGTAGAGGTGCGAGCGGCCCAGGGCGCACATGTCCGCCCGACCGGCCAACAGGATCGAGTTCATGTCGTCGTATGAGGAAATCGCGCCCACGGCGATGACGCTCGCTCCGTACTTGACCGCTACCTCATTTCGGATGCGGTCCGCGAACGGGGTTTGATAGCTCCGTCCGTAGGCCGGACGCTCCGCCTTGCTGACCTGGCCGGTGGACACGTCGATCGCGTCGGCGCCGTGCTTCACGAAGGCCTCGGCGATCGCCACGGCATCGTCCTCGGTGTTTCCCCCGTCCACCCAGTCGGTTGCAGAGATGCGCACGCTCATCGGGCGCTCGGCGGGCCAGACCGCGCGCACGGCGTCGAACACCTCCAGCGGATACCGTAGTCGGTTCTCCAGGCTGCCGCCGTAGGCATCCGTTCGCTGGTTCGCCAAGGGCGACAGGAAGGAGGACAGCAGGTAACCGTGGGCGCAGTGCACCTCGAGCAGATCGAAGCCGGCGTCGGCCGCTCGGCCGGCGGCGCTCACGAACTCGTCGCGGACGGCATCCATTTCGGCCCGGGCGATCTCCCGGGGAGTGGCGCTCTCCGGTCCGTACGGAAGGGCCGAGGGGCTGATGGTCTCCCAGCCACCCTCCTCGAGGGGCACGTCGATGCCTTCCCACATCAGTTTGGTTGAGCCCTTCCGGCCGGAATGGCCCAGCTGCACGCCGATCTTCGCGTTGGACCGCTCGTGCACGAAGTTCACGATCTCCCGCCAGCTCTCGCGCTGCGGGTCGGTGTACAGGCCGCTGCAGCCGGGGGTGATTCGCCCCTCCGGAGAGACGCACACCATTTCCGTCATCACGAGCCCCGCACCGCCCATGGCCAGGGAGCCCAGGTGCACGAGGTGGAAGTTTCCGGGGACACCGCCGGCGGCAGAGTACATGTCCATTGGGGAGACGATGACCCGGTTGCGCAGGTCCAGCTCCCCCAGTCGGTGCGGCTGAAACATGGCCGGCGCGGCTTCGCCCGCGCCCTGGCGCGCGGCGAAATCGGCGTCCACGAGGGCCGCGAAGTCGGGGTCGCGCAGCTTGAGGTTGTCGTGGGTGATCCGGCGGCTGCGGGTCAGCAGGTTGAAGCAGAACTGGACCGCGTCCTGGTCCTTGTACTGGCCGATGTTCTCGAACCATTCGAGGCTGGCCTGGGCCGCGCGCTGCGTCGATTCGACCACGGGCCGGCGTTCCGTCTCGTAGGCGGCGAGGGCATCCTCCACCTCGGCGTGCTCGTGCAGGCAGGCCGCAAGGGCGAGGGCATCCTCCATGGCCAGCTTGGTGCCGGAGCCGATCGAGAAGTGCGCGGTGTGGGCCGCGTCGCCCAGCAGCACGATGTTGTTGTGCCGCCAGTTTTCGTTCCGCACGGTAGTGAAGTTGATCCACTTCGAGTTGTTGGAGAGCACGTCGTGTCCCTGCAGTTCCTCCGCGAATATTTCGCGGATCTTCGCGATGGATTCCTCGTCGCTCACACCGGGCGGGAAGGCCGTGTTCGCACTGGCGTTGAAGCCGGCCCGTTCCCACACGTCCGGGTGCATCTCCACGATGAAGGTGCTGCCCTGGTCAGAGTAGGGGTAGCCGTGGATCTGCATGATGCCGTGCTCAGTCTCCTTGACGAAGAATTTGAACGCCTCGAAGACGAGGTCCGTGCCCAACCACATGTACTTGGAAGCGCGCAGATCCAGTGTTGGCTTGAACGAATCGGCGTAACGGGTGCGGATGCTCGAATTGAGTCCGTCCGCGGCCAGTACCAAGTCGTAGTCCCGGCTGAGCTCCTCCACGTCGGGGGGCATGGTCGAGAATCGTACGTCCACGCCAAGAACGATGGCCCGCAGTTGCAGGAGCCGGAGCAGTTCCTTGCGGCTCATAGCCGCGAAGCCTTGACCGCCCACCGTATGCGCTTCTCCCTTGAAGTGCACGTCAATGTCGGTCCAGCGGGCGAACTGGCTGGCCATCTCGGCGGCGATGACGGTGTCAGCGTTCTCGATCCCGCCGAGGGTCTCGTCGCTGAAGACCACGCCGAAGCCGAAGGTGTCGTCGGCGGCGTTGCGCTCCCAGACGACGATTTCGTGTTCCGGCTTGAGCTGCTTCATCAGGGCGGAGAAGTAGAGCCCTCCGGGGCCTCCGCCGATGACTGCAATACGCATGGGACGTCCTTTCTCAGACATCGTCTTCTCAGGCATCGTTCGCGACCAGACGGTCGCGCAACTGGAAGTGCTGGAGTTTGCCGCTGGGGTTGCGCGGCAGTTCGCTCACGAAGGTGACTTCGCGCGGGTATTTGTAGGGGGCGATCGTTTGCTTGACGAAGTCCTGGAGCTCCCTGCGCTTGGCGTCGTCACCCTCCACGCCCTCCCGGAGAACCACGTATGCGCTGACGATGTTGCCGCGATAAGCATCTGGCTTGCCGATCACTGCGCATTCCACTACGTCGCTGTGCTGGCCGAGCGCCGACTCGACCTCAGGGGCACCAATGTTGTAGCCGGAGGAGACGATCATGCTGTCCGAGCGGGCCTCGTACCAGAAGTACCCGTCCTCGTCGCAGCGGAACGTGTCACCAGTGACGTTCCAGCCGTTCTTGACGTAATTGAGCTGGCGGTCATCGTTGAGGTAGCGGCACCCCGTCGGGCCGATTACGGCCAGGCGGCCGAGCTGGTTGACCAACGCCTCATTCCCGTCGTCATCCATCACCATCGCACGGAATCCTGCGACGACCTTGCCCGTGGCGCCGGGGCGAATGTCGTCGTCCGCTGCGGAGATGAAAACGTGCAGCATTTCGGTCGATCCGATGCCGTTGATCAGCTTCAGCCCGGTTTTCTCATATACCTCGGCCCAGACCGAGCTGGGCAGATGCTCGCCGGCCGAGATGGCTCGGCGGATGCCGCGGAGCAGGTCGGCCTTGCCGCCGCGCAGGATCGCCCGGTAGGCGGTCGGCGCCGTGGAGAGGATAGTTACACCGGCCGCGTGGGCGAGTTCCGCTAGCTCCACGGGAGTGGCGCGCTCGATCAGCAGCGAGGAGGCACCGAACCGCAGCGGGAAAACGACGAGGCCGCCGAGGCCGAAGGTGAATGCCAGGGGCGGGGAGCCGGAGAAGACGTCATCGACCGTGGGTTTCAGTATCAGTCGGGCGAACGTATCGGCGTTGGCCAGGATGTCACGGTGGAAGTGCATGGTGATTTTGGGCGTGCCGGTGGTTCCCGACGTGGGGCCAAGTAAAGCAACATCATCCGCTGCGGTCTGCACGTTGACGAACTCCCCGGACTTCTCCGCGCACCGGGCGACCAGATCGTCCGATGATGGACTGCCGTAACTGATCAGCGCCATCTCGGGGCCGCCGGCCGCGTGCAGCTCGTCCGCGAAACGATGATCGCTGATTCCAACGACCGTTCCAGTGAGTGCGATGAGGCCTTCGATTTCTTGGGCACGCAGGGCCTGCATTGTGGTGACCACGACGCCACCGGCCTTCACCACCCCGAGCCAGCAGGCCACCAACCACGGGTTGTTCGGCCCGCGCAACAGTACCCGATTGCCCGGCACGACCCCGAAGTCCTCGGTCAGCACCTGGGCTACCTGGTTGGCCTTCGTGAGCAGATCGCCGTAGGTCCAGCGGATTCCCTCCGGCGTGAGCAGGCACGGTCGGTCAGCACCAAACTTGGCGACGGCATCGTCGATGAGCACGGTGGCCGCGTTCAGCCGGTCCGGGTACTGCAGCTCGGGGAGCGTGAACTCCAGGGTAGGCCACAGCTCGGACAGGGGCAGGTTGTCTCGGGCGAATGTATCCACATGGGCCGAAGCACTGAGATCCATCGGGCACCTTTCCGTTTGTGCGACCGCGGCCCGGGGCGTCTCTGCGCCGGACCCGCCGCTGTTCGTTGACGATAGCGTACATGTCTTCTTTGTGACGGTCGTAACAAATACGACACTTTTGCAGGCTGGTTGCTATTTCGGCGGCAGCTTGCGGATCATGCCCTCCTGCGCCACCGTCGCGAGCAAGACGCCCTCACGGGTGTAGAAGTGTCCGGTGGCGAGCCCTCGGCTGTGCTGCGTGGAGACCGCCTCCTGCACGTAGAGCACCCACTCGTCCATCCGCCCCTCCCGGTGGAACCACATCGAATGGTCCAGGCTCGCCGTGACGAGGCCGGCATCCGCCCAGGCGCTGCCTTGCTCCCGCAGCACGGGCTCCAGGATCGTGTAGTCGCAGACGTAGGCGAGAGCCGCACGCTGCACGTGCGGGTCGTCCGGCAGTTCGCCGAACGCCTTAATCCAGACTGCCTGGTGCGGCAGCCGCTCGGCTCCGGACTGCAGATACACCGGCGAGGACACGTGGCGCATATCGAAGCTGCGACCAGTTCCCCAGTAATCGGCTGCCGGTCCCTCGACACCCGCTAGGGTCGCCCCCGATGACGGCAGGTCCTCCGGTTGGGGCAACTGGTGCCGGTAGGGCAGGGGCAGCTCCGCTGCGAACTCCGGGCCCTCCTCTGACACATGGAAGGACGACAGCGCCGCGTATACGACCTTTCCGTTCTGGTACGCGCGCACCTGCCTGGTCGAGTACGAGCGGCCGTCCCGCAGATGCTCCACCTCGTAGCGAAGTGGCTGCAGAATGTCGGCTGGCCGCATGAAGTAGCTGTGCATCGAGTGCAGCTCGCGGTCGGAGTCCACGCTGCGCATCGCCGCCATCGCCGCCTGCGCGACCAGATCGCCGCCGTATGCCTTGGGCCAGGGCACGTACTGGGTGACGGCGGTGAAGGCTTGGTCGAAATTCTCCGGCTCGGCCGGCTCCAGCTCGACGGCCGCGAGGAAACGTGCCGCGCTCAGCGCGGCCTCAGCCGTGTCGCTCATGAGCGGCGATAGCCCTCCAGGCTGGAGTCGTCCACATCGGCCAGGTTGATCACGATATTGTCCGGGGTGCGCGTGGTCAGCCAGATGAGGTCCTCGGTGGTGCTCATGTTGACCTCGACGTGAGGCATGAACGGCGGCACGAAGACGAAGTCGCCCTCGCTCATGTCGATGAACTCGGAGTAGTTCTCGCCGAAGTAGATGCGGCCGAGGCCCTTGAGCACATAACCGCCGGTCTCAGCCTCACCGTGGTGGTGCGGCAGCGAGCGGTAGCCCGGGAGGTTGGTGACCTTGCCGAACCAGATTTTGGTGGCCGGCGTGTGCTGGATACTGACGCCGGAGACGCGGTGCGCTCCGCCGGACTGCCCGGTATCACCGTACTCGTGGCCCTGGCGGGTCACAACGGGAACGATCTTCTCGGTAACGATGTCTGACATGGTCAGCCCTTCTTAGCGGTCGGTTCGTGGTTGGGTTTGGCTTGAAGTGGCGCTGTTCAGTTCAGGGCGGGCTCGCGCACCGGCATCCGTACCCGGTTTCGCATTTCGCCGATTCCCTCGATGGCCGTTACAAGCACATCGCCGTCGGTGAGGAACTGCGGGGGCTTGCGGGCCATGCCCACTCCCCCGGGCGTTCCGGTTAGCACGACGTCACCGGGGCGCAGCACGGTGAATTTCGAGATGTAGGAGATCAGCGTGGCGGCATCGAAAACGAGAGTGGAGGTGCAGCCCTCCTGCACCACCTCGCCGTTGACGGTGCAGGTGACTGCCAGGCCCGACTCGGGGCTGCACTCGTCCGCGGTCACCAGCACCGGGCCGAGCGGCGTGCTGGCATCGAACGCCTTGCCCTGCAACCACTGGAGCGTACGACGCTGCCAGTCCCGCATCGAGACGTCGTTGGCAACGGTGTAGCCGGCGATGGCAGCGGATGCCTCCTCCGGCGTGCATTTGTAGACCTCGGCACCGACCACTACGGCCAGCTCGGCCTCCCAGTCGATCTCGCTGGACTCGCCGTCGAGCCTGAGGTCGGCGTAGGGGCCCGTGAGCGTATCGGCGAACTTGGCGAACAGGGTAGGGAACTGCGGCAACTCCCGCCCCAGCTCGAGAATGTGCTCGGAGTAGTTGTGGCCGCAGCACAAAACCTTCGACGGGGCGGGGACGACGGCGCGGTAGCTCGCGTCCTGCACGCTCACGGCGGGTTTGTCGCCCAGGTGCGCTTCCACGATTAGACGCCAGTCCGGCAGGTTCAGGAGTGCGCCGACATCGTCGGCGGGTAGCAGCACGAAGTGCCCGGAAACCTCAACGGCGGCCGTTGAGACGCCGTTAACTTCGAGCGTTGCTAGTCTCATCGCTGTTGCACCTCAGTCTTCATTGAATGAATAGGCGTGTGTGTGTGGTTGTGCCGCAGTTCAGGGACCTCATGTTGCGTTTTCATGACGAACGTTATGAAAAGACTATATGCTTTTGAAATTAGCACAATAGGTAGCCCGACGAAAATGCTCATGGAAGTGTTGCTGACTCGATTGGCCCCGAACGTACACTCGCACCTACTCGCATCACCACCGAAGGAGACCGCACGTGACACACCGTCTCGTAAATCCCGATCACATGGCCACTCCCTCCGGCTTCTCCCACGGCGTGCTCGCCGGTAACACCCTCTACTTGGGAGGGCAGACCGCAATGGACACCACCGGCGCCATCGTGCCCGGCGGCATCGTCGCCCAGTTCCGCCAGTGCTTCCAGAACGTGCTGGACACCCTGGCTGACGCTGGCGGCACTCCCGACGATCTCGTCTCGGTGACGATCTACCTGACCGACGTCGAGGACTACCAGGCAAACGGGCGCGAAATCGGACGGGTCTGGCGCGAACTAGCCGGAACCCGATACCCCGCCATGGCCGGCATTGGCGTCACCAGGCTGTGGCAGTCGGAGGCCCTGATCGAGATTCAGGGCGTAGCCGTCATTTCTGGTGAATGATCCCCGACACATAGTCATGGGACAGCGGACCAAGCAGACCGCGCAGGTCGCCAAAAAGCGCCTCCGCCGACACGCCGTTCCAGTCGCCGGGCAGGTACTCCAACGGCAGGCCCGGGTCGAGGTACGGTAGGCGCCGCCACTCGGTGAGCATCGGAACGTAGTCGGTGAAGGCATCCTTCATGCTGACCGCATTGGTTGGTGTCAACTGCGCGAGCCTGGTCTGCCAGCGACGGAGTAGCCCATCATAACGCTCGACGAAGTCCGCGTACATGTGATCGAGCGCATCCAGATCCCACCAGTCGGAGACCTTCGCCAATAGCTCACCCGCCCCCAGATGGTCGGCGCTAAAAAAGTCTACGTACTGGTCCAGACCGAGTCGCTGCAGCTGCAGCTGCGTCTGCTTCCAGATTTTGGCGGGTGCGATCCAGACGCCGGGCGTCACGGAGCCGTAGCCCAGTCGCGTCAGCTCGGACCTGAGCACATGCCGTTTCGCGCGGACCGATTCGGGAATGGAGAATACCGCCAGCAGCCATTTGTCCTCGACCGACGCCCGGACCGGAGCGTAGATACGCGTGTCGCCTTCAGCGAACATTTGCACGCTTCCGGCCGAGATCGCATATGTGGCAACGCCGTCATTTCGGCGGCTCTCCAGCACGCCTCGGCGCTTGAGCCTCGACACGGAAGAGCGCACCCCGGCGGCTTCGATGCCCAGGTCGCCCATCAGCCGCACAAGAGCTGCAACCGGCAGCGCGTCGCCCTCTTCACGAGCATACAGTCCGTAGATCGTGACAATTAGTTGCTGGTGCCGGGGGCTCACCGTCATTTCGGCAACACTCGATTCGGTCGCGCTGGTGTCGGTCCGCCTCACTTTAGCGGCCTGGCTGCGTCGACATGAGACTGCTCGGTTTCAACCATTTCCCCAGAGTATCCGTCATTCTGCGTCCAACACGCTTACAGCACCCCATCATCTAGTGACGCGCAGCAAGTGCCGAAATTACATAGGCTGCTAATTTGACGATCGTAACAAAAGCTTGACATGACTTCGTGCTGCTGGGACGATCTAGTCCACAGAAGGACAGTCACGCACGTTGGAAGATTGGATACGGGACATGACGATTGTGCACGAAAGTTCTCTATTGACAAGCTTGGCGATGGCAATTCAGAGCGATGCGGTCGAGATCATCGATCTCACGACCCCGCTCAGCGCCGCAACGCCCGCACTCAGGCTTCCGGCACCCTTCGCAAACCTGATCGACTTCAGCCTTGAAGAAGTCAGCGCGTACAACGAATCCGGGCCGTATTGGAAGCACAACAACATCCACACGGGCGAGCATGTTGGCACGCACATTGATGCGCCCATCCATTGGATATCGGGCCGCGACAGCCACGACGTGGCCACCATCCCGCTAAAGAAGCTCATCGGATCTGCATCGGTCATTGATCTCAGCGCAGAGGCCGAGAAAAACCCGGACTTTCTGCTCGAGGTTGAGCACGTGAAGGCGTGGGAGCTGGAACACGGCCAGCTCGAAGAGAACACGTGGCTTCTTTTCCGCACCGGCTGGGACCAGTATTCCTCGGACGAAGCCAGATTTCTCAACGCCGACACGACGGGGCCACACACGCCGGGGGTATCGGTCGAATGCGCTAAATGGCTCGCCAACGAGACCAAGATCTCGGGATTCGGCGTCGAAACCGTTGGCATCGATGCCGGCGGGGCCGCGGGCCTGGATCCCGCGTTCCCGATGCACTATTTCCTTTTGGGCAAGAACAAGTATGGGCTGACTTCGCTGCAGAACCTCGCACAACTCCCGCCCGTGGGCAGCATAATCGTTGTAAGCCCGCTTCCCATCGTCGGCGGCACGGGCAGCCCTACGCGGGTGTTCGCGCTCGTAGACCGGTCGACGGAGTCGTAAGTGTGTTGATAGTGGATCTCCGTGCGGGAGCACCTGACTGACACGATATGCAACAGGCCATGAGTACGCTCCAACCCGGAGTTTCATCGCCAGACAGCACGACTCGACATTGCCACGATCGCGGTGCACCCCGTTCCATAACATGTGGGCCATGACGTGCACCTGTCAGCTAAACGAGTGGCAGGCGGTTAACCCGATTCTCAACCGCATGTCGACGAACTTGGAACGAAGCCCCAATCCGCAATGTCGCAATACGGACAAGTTTCCGAGCCTCCTCGACGGTCACTTTGTCTGTGGGATTGCGCTCGGCGATCTCCTGGACTGCAAGCTGGACGATCAGAGACTCGACCGGCGCAAGTGGCTTGCGGCGATTCGCCCTCGCCCTGCTCCCCATTTCAGCGTCAACGCCATACCGCGCACGATTGCGCTGGACCTGAAAGACGACGGTTTTCACAAGCACATCAAACTGCCGTTGCCTCTCCACCCGCCTAACCTCGGCCTTCGTACTCCGCACCGCGGCCGCGACGTCGCGGCCCGTCAGCAGGTCGACCCGGCGCATCCGCTCTGAAACGATCTCGACGGCGCGGGCGTAAACGACGCCCTCCACCGACACCGGCGGAAGCCCGACCCGCGCCCGCGAAAACACGTACGCCTCGGCGAACTCGCGCATGCGGGCACCGTTCTTGAGCATGTGCTCGGTGAGCGATTCGGCGAACACCGTGAACTGCCGCAGATGCTCGGGCCGTGACGGGTCATTGAAGTAGGCGTCGGCCTCACGCTCATTCGCCCGGCGCTCAGCCGCAGTCGTCGCGTGCAGAAGTTTCGGCGGGAGGCCGGCCCGACTCAAGCTGCGCTTCAGCCGCCGCGCGGCAGCGTTGGCTTCCAGCTCGGACTGGTAGATCTCGGGATCACGGCGCCGGTTTCGCTGCAACTCGGCACGGTGCTCCTTGTTGCGCTCGGCCCACTGCCGGGTGATCTGCTTGGTGCGCTCGGGGTCCGCATCCCTCCTGGCCGCAGCCCGGGCGTTCACCTCATCGCGATGGGCCTCGTAGTAGCGGTTGTAATACTCGCGCACCTTCTCGCGATTCTCCGCAACCCACCGCTGCTGATACTCACGCCGGCGCTCCGGATGCTCCACCCGCCAGCGCTTCGCCCGTTCCCTCCCCCGCGCCTGCACCTCCGCCTCGCGATGTCGGCGAGCCGCGGCCCGACGCATCGAATCCCGATTGAGCTCCCGGGCCCGATCCAGGTGTTCCGACCGCCAGAGACGATTCAGCTCGCGGATCCGGTCGCGGTTCGCCGTCACATACTGGCGCCGCCTCTCCGCAGCGTCATCGACAGACGGATGCTCCTCCAGCGACTTCTGCGTCGCGGCGGTTTCCTCAGATGGGTCGCTCATAATCGCGGCTACTCGGCAGGCGTCGGGGCCAGCTCGATGACCAGAGCAAGCAGTTCAGAGCGATGCGCTGTCGGATTCGTGATCACACGCCCAACCACGACTCGGAGCCGCTCGGCATCCTCGTCTCCAATCCCGGCAACGGGCTCCAGGCAGTACGCAATGTCGTTCTGCAGGTTGGGGCCGTCATCGTCGACGGCGACCTCCGGATAGTAGAACAGCGCGGCCAGCGCGGTGCGGCTGAGCAAATCGTCGAACTGCTCCTGCGAGATCGTCATAACGAAGCCTCCTCTGGGCGGACCTGTGTGTGAGCCAATCATGTCGCTATCAAGAGGTGCGCCAGCCCAGACGTGCCGTTAGCCGTGCCTCGAAACGAGTATGGGCTCGTCGACGTGCTCTACGTCGTCGGCGAGCAGCGTCCTCGTCATGCGACGGCGTGCCACGGCTTCACGAGCGCGTACCACCATCAACTTCAGCAGGCTGATCGGCCCGATCATAAGAAACTTCAGGGTGTTCCAGAGACACAGAATCTCGAGCAGGTTCAGCCAACCGGGACTACCGGCTTCGATCTGCCCGCGGGAATAGACAGCTGCAAGGGCATACGGAACCGCGAGTAGCATCGCCGGCACGCCCCACTTCAGCCCCCGCCGCGTATTGATCGCGTCAATCACGATGGCGGTCGGCATGAACCGACGCAAGAAAAAGTAGCTGCGGGCGGTGGCGGCCAGGATGAATTCAAACATGTCGCGACCTTTCAGATGTTCGGCAACAAGAACCTGAAAGGACTGAAAGTCGTACCGTCGCAACGAGCGACAGCGCGTAATAGAGGCTGCCTAGAAACACTGTACGACTGGATGCCCACGGGCGAAAGTGCCGCTGGCACAGGGCGGATGCTCCCCCGCGACTGTTCGAGCGCATCCGCTCCACGATATTCGTCACAGCGTGACGGGCGAGCGAAAGTGTCCGGTACTTCGCGCGCCAACCGGGACGCCGCGTTGGACATCGACCGGGTCGTGGTCGTCGAGATCAGATTCTTCCAGAGCCGGGCCTAATCCACCGGCCGTCAGTGGACTGCGGCGTGGTCGATCAGCTCCGCGAGGTCGACCGGTCGCGACCACATCGGCCAGTGCCCCGTCGGCAGATCGACGAGAACGAGCGCGGTGTGATCCAGCAGTCCGGCGAGAAATCCCATCCCCTGTTCAGCATAGGAGCGATACTCCGCGCTCGGGAAAGCAGTGCAGATGACAGTGCCGGGCACGGCGAGCCGAGCCGGGTCGGACAGAACCACCGGGTCGCTGACGGTGTGACCGGGCTGCGGTACAGCGCGCTCCCGGAAAGTGCTCAGTTGCTCGTCCGTGAGATCGCGCATGCTGCCCTCGGCCATCTCACTGTCCCACGCAGCCGATAGCGGAAACTCCTGATCTTGCAGCTCGGCATTCATAGCAAAGCCATCACGGACAGGCGCCGCGTCGACGAAGGCTACGTGATCAACCAGGCCGGGATGGCGGTCAAGCACCACCGTGCCAGGCAGCGCCGCGCCGCTGTGGACGACGAGCACTCGGCGATCGGCGCCGCGATCGAGCGCTGCGGCGATGGCCTCGGCGTGGTCATCGAGGGTCACGCCGCCGCGGCCTGAATCGTCCGGTTCAAGGCCTGGCAGTGTCAGGGCGGCAACGGCGTAACCGCGGTCCACGAGAAGGGGTGCAACGTCATCCCATGCCCACGCGCCGAGCCAGAATCCAGGAACCAAAACGATCTGGGTTGTCATGCACACATCCTGCCAGTCCTCCCCCCGCGGGTCGAGAGTCGCGCCATTTTCCTAAACCAATCGTCCCTTACGGCGTCGGTTGTGGCATCGAGACAGCCGCCGACGTGACTGTGGCGATGGACTGCTGGGTTTCGATACCGCTGTCAGCGAGAAGCGGACACCCGGCCTGCACGGCCGCCGAACCAGTCAGGCGATCTGGTAGGTCTCCTCGCCGATCTCGACTTCAACTTTGAGCCGGCCGCCGACTGCTTCAACGTACTTTCGGAGTGTGTCGACCTGGGTTCGTTCGATGTCACCGTGCTCAATGCGCGAGATCCGGTTCTGAGTGACGTGCAGCAACGCCGCCAGTTCAACTTGAGTGAGGTCGTTCGCTTCGCGGAGCTCACGAAGGCGATAAGCGCGCACCTCGTCGAGCATCCGTTTCTTGTGCTCGTCGACAGCGGCCCGATCTACTGGGCGCCGGGCGAGCATGTCGTCAAGGCTGGTCATCGTCTCGGTCTCTTCTGGTTGATTAGAACATCGTGGTTTGATCTTGGGCTTGAGGCGCGTGCAATTCAGTTGTCGTTCTTCAATCCCTTGAGGTGTTCATCGAATCGGTCATCGGCAATCGAGATGTTTGTTCTGTACCAACGTTTCCAATTTCCGGCCTTGTCACCTGCCACGAGGAAGATGGCTTTCCGTCGCTGGTCGAATGCAAACAGTGCGCGCAACTCGGATCTTCCGGCCGAACCCGGCCGGAGCTCCTTCATATTCTTATGGCGAGAATCAGTCACGGTGTCAACGATCGGTCGGCCGAGCTGCGGTCCCCTTTCGGCGAGCAGCTCGATCGCGGCGATCACTTGTTCATACGAATCATCGTCGAGCTCGCTTAGCCAATCTTCGATGAGCGTCAGGTCGACGGCCCACATGTCATATCCAAACTATAACTCTCAGGGTGTATTACATCTACGGTTTACGGTAGATTGTGTGGTTCATGCCTAGCCAGTGCATAGAGCGTATTCGGGACGGTCGCGGTGTCGAACGTCCTTGGCGCAATCTGTGGACGGTCCTCATCGAGTGAGTCCTGCGAGTACTCTCGACCGGCTCAGAGCATCGACGCGCTGGTCTTGACCCAGGCGCTGCGCCGCCTCAAGCGCGGCGCGAGCGCGAGCGGCATCGAGCTTCTGTGCCGTGGACTCCGGTAGTGCACCAAGAGGCTTCGCACCGACGATGCCGTAGCGGTCTCGGTAGGCCGCGACGGTGCATCCGCTTTGGCGCCAGACCACGGAGGCTGATCCCCGCGGTGCGGGCCCGAGGGCTCGAGCCCACGGCTCCCCCACAAGCAAGGCCTGGGCGAGCACGGCGGCCGCTCGCAACTCGATCAGGTCGGCGCGCTCGACCAACGCCTGGTGCATGGCGTGATCCATCGGCCCAAGCGCCCGTGGGATGAGCCCGGCGACGAGCCTCGGCGCACGGCGCGTTCGACCGGCACCGGAATCCCGCGAGACGACCGCGGCCACCCGGGCTCGCAGCACCGCCGCGATGTCCTGCGCGTCGTCGAATCCGCGAGCCGCGACCACGCGGGGCAGCAGGGTCGCCACGTCGACAAAGTGGGCCTCGGCCCGCCGCAGCTCCGCGGTCAACTGGCCGAAGGCATCCGAATTGATCACATCCAAGGCCTGCCCAGGCGACAGACCGCTCGCTCTCACGAGAGAAACCCACCGGTCGTGCTGCGCGGCCGCCGCGAGGGTCTCGCACTCCGCCGCGAGTTGCGCCACCGAACCCCACGCATTCTGCTCCGCCGCCAGAGTCTCGTGCGCCGACAGCTCGGCGCCGACGTGCTGCAAAATTCCGCAGAGGATGCTGCGCGCCGTCACGTCCGCAGCGTCACCCGGCCGCGGGCCGACGTGGGCGGCATCGGGCCGGTCGACGGCGACGTAGGCGGTGTTCGCCTTGCGTCCCCGCGTCATCGCGACGTACAGGTTCTCGCGCGGCATGCTCGGCGCCACGACGACGTGCGCGGTGTCGGTCGTGATGCCCTGCGCCCGATGCGACGTGACCACGTATCCCAGCTCGACATGCTGAGCGACGTACGACGCGGGCAGCAGCACCGTGCTCCCCCACCGTCGACCCGGCCGCCGCACCTCGACCGAACCGTTCCGATGCACGCCGATCACATTCCACCGATCGCCGTTGCGCACCCAACTGCGGGACGCATACAGCCGCCGGTCGTTCTTCCGGGTGATGACCGTGTCACCGACGGCGGCGCGGGTTCCGTCGTGCAGGGCGACTTCGTGCAGCGCGTCGACGCGGCCTTCCAGAATCAGCTCGGTGCGAGCGCGCACGTTCAGCGCCGAGACGGCCTCGTTCGAGTCGCTGATCAGCACGGTCGACTTCCCCGAGCGGATGTCCGCCCGCCACGCCACGTAGGCAGCATCCGCCATCGCCTCGGTGCTGCCATCACGCAGACGGTCGTGCGCGCCATACACGTCGATCGATTCCGGGTGGCCTTGGCGCAGTCCGAGGGAGGCGGTCTTCTCCCAGTCGTGCACGAAGCGGTGCACGTCGAGGAGTTCGGGAGCATCCGCTCGATCGTGCACGAGCAGCGAGAACGCACCGCCCGCTTCGACCGACTGCAGCTGGGCATAGTCGCCAACCAAAAGCACCTTCGCGCCCGCCGAAACGGTCAGGGAAGTGACCCGATCCAGCGGCAACGTTCCCGCCAGAGAAGCCTCGTCGATGATCACGAGCTGACCGGCCCGAAACGTTGAACCCTGGTCCACATGGGTCTGCCACCACTTCGCCAGGTTCTCGGTCGCAATACCGAGATCCGTCGCCAGCACCGTCGCAGCTGCAGCCGAGGGAGCCAGGCCGACGACGGAACCTGCTCCGTGCGATGCCTCCCAGGCTCGCCGCAGCGCATTCATCGCCGTCGTCTTACCTGCGCCGGCCGGCCCCACCAGCACGTCGATAGCACGGCCCGAGTCAGCGACAGAGGAGAGCGCCGCGAGCTGGTCGTCAGCGAGCCTCCCGCCACCCGGCAGCCGAGACGAAGTGGCCGACCCGAGCGCCACCCGGGGTGCGGTCAAAAGCGCAGCCCGCTCAAGGAGCCGAGATTCCGCCTCGAGCAACTCGGTCGAGGTGAACACCACGGAGTGCTTCGGCCGAAACACTGACGTCCCATCATCCCGTTGAAACTCCACAGGGCTCGAGGCGAGCTCTGGAGGCGTGAGGCGCAGGGACGCGCGCTCGGCAGCATCGACTATGAGCCCGACGACGGCTTCCCGATCGGATGCCGACACGAACCGGTACGGCATCGTTTGGCGCGCGGCCTCGGCCATGAGATTCCAGTGCCGCCAGGTAGCGCGCTTCTCGCTGACGGCCGTCATCACGCTCACCCCGAGCGCCTCCACAGCCGCGCGCGGCAGGTCCTCCGCACGCAGCAACACCGGAGACGACCCAGCGACCGTCAACACTTCATGCCCGAGCACCCGAGAAGCGCGCTCTCGTCACGCCGCCGTGAGGTCCGCCAGCGAGTGCACCTGCTTCGCCGGCCGCGTGGCCAGCGTCGCCTGCGCGCGCAGCTTCATGATCGTCACCGGCTTCGGACGATGCCCGTGACTGGTCACGTACTCCTCGATCAACCTGTCGGTCTCCACATCGATGTGCCGAGCCCGCGTCGAGAACTCCGCCACGAGCGCCTCCGGCACGCCCGTCAGAGCCCACGCGGCGTGGCGATCCCTTCCCCGCTCCCGCCGCTGCCACTGCACGCCGAGCGATCGCGTGAGCTCGTCGGCAAACAGGGATTCATGCAGTTCGGAGAGCGCCACCACGGCCTCGTGCATCGGCCGTCCGTCGAGCGAGCGCCACTTGCCGTCGAGCACGGTCTGCACCTTGTCGCTAATCACGACGTGCGTGTGCAGGTGCGGGTCGCCGCGACCTCGCGCTCCATATACGCAATCACCTCGGCCACCGCCGCATGGTGGGCCGCCGCGATGCGCTCCTGCGTGGCCATGTCGCCCACACCCCAGAGGATGCTCGCCGACTTCGGAATCGAAAACGTAAAGTCGTACCCCGCCACGGCACGACGGAGCTTGCCGTCGGGCTGTTCCAAAGCGGATGCCGCGGCCCGCTCAGTAGGTCCGCGACCGTCATCGCGCGGCCCGTCCAAGGCGTGTTCGGCGGCCGTGCGGTAAGCCGGATACGCACGCCCGAGAGGTTCGCCGCTCACCGGGTCGCGGCCCAGCCCGATCAGCAATTGCAGCTGCGCCTCAGTGACGACGTCACCTTCAACCACGCGCCCATCGCCAAGGCCGTAGAGTCCACCGCCCATCCACCGGCCCGGCGGGGTGCCTTCCTCGGTGTAGTAGCGAGTCAGCGGAGTCGATAGCAGGCGCTTGCCGTCACCAGCGGCGACCGTGCGCAGTAGGTACTTGTACCCGTCGCCGGCGCTCATGACCCGCATCGACACCGTCACCACGATCACCTCCGCCGTCAAAATGGAGGTGCGCCGCCTCGATCTGCAAGAGGCGTGGGACTGGAAATTGAGGGCCTCGTCTCGGCTCCGCTGTAGACGAACGAATCCCCTGCTCCAGTTGGAATTCAGGAGCAGGGAATTCAATGACGGTCGATCAAGCTGTCGATACCGAGAGTCTTAAGCTCTAAGACCCGTGCGGGCTGCAACCATCTAGCGAGTAGCGTTCCAGAAGATGTCGCCGGTCTGGAAGTCATACCCGGTGACATCAGCGCGAACTGCAGTGATCGTTTTCTTGTTGCCGTACTTGATGATGGGGAGATAGTCGAAGTAGGCCTTCTGCAGGTCCGCTGCTGCCTTTTCGGCATCGGCCGTGCTCGTAGAGGCATTTATCGCACCGAGCGCTGCGCTGATGCCCGCGTCATCTGTCCATCCGGGCCAAGTCGCGCTCAGGAAGACGAGGGAGTTGGGTACTGCCACCGGCGAGAACCCCGTGATGAAGATTTCGTAGGCTGCAGGATCGGTGCGATTCTGCAATACGGTGGCCCAATCGACCACGTTCAGGGTGGCGTTTACGCCCAGGTCGGTCAGTTGCTCCTGCAGAACGACAGCACCGTTGTAGTGGTCGTCGTATTCACGGGAGGTGAGAATCCGCACTTCCTCACCCGCATAACCAGCAGCATCCAACATCTCCTTGGCCGCCTCCTGGTCGTTCGGGTTGTATTCGTCAAGCGATTCATCCGAGTACCAAGGCGTTTGCTCCTCGGTCATGAGGGCACCGTTCATGCTGAAGAAGTCTTCGTTAGAGAAGGCCGCCGTCTGGATGTCAAGCAGGTTCAGACCCGCGTAGACGGCGTGGCGCATGGCTGGATCAGCGAACAGTCCCTGCTGTTTGTTGAAGATCGCAGCGTTGAAGCCATTGTCATTGACGTAGCTATCTATCGACGGGTCGCTGGCCAGTGCTTCGGCGCTGTCAAAGGGAATGGCATTGGCGCCGTCGTACTCCCCTGTCTGCAGGCCCGCGAGTCGAGTCGAGGGGTCCGCCACAAAACGAAAATAGATCTCGTTGATCGGTGCGTTCTTGTCGCCGGCAAGCCCGTCGGCCGCGAAGCCAACGTTCTCGTAATCGTCGAATTTCTGAAGGTGCACCCACGCATCCGTTTGCCATTTGATGAACTCGTATGGGCCGGTGCCAATGTAGTCTTCAACGCCTGTTACTGAGGCTGCGTCGATAATGGATTTGGGTTGGATGGCCGCGATCTGTGATGTGTCCGCGAGCAGATCCAGTCCGGTGAAGAGTGGCGCAGGGGTGGTGATCACGAGTGTGGAATCGTCGGGCGTCGTGAGCACGGCACCACCGAAGTACTGCTTTCCGTTGCTAGTTGTGGTCATCCAACGATTCATCGATGCCAAGACGTCTTCGATAGTCATGCTCGTGCCGTCGTGGAACAGAACTCCGTCCCTGATGGTGAAGGTGAATTCTGTGAACGTTTCGTTGGCCGAAAAATCGCTGGCCAACATCGGCTGGATCTCGTTCTGGGAATTGATCGTGATGAGGCCCTCGAACACGTTCCGCATGATGTCGCGTGTCACAACTGAGGTTGTCATCATTGGGTCGAGTGTCGGCGGCTGGGCGTTCCACGCCAGATTCAGCGTGTCATTATTGGCCGCGGTGGGCGACTCCGCACATCCTGCGGCAGCAAGCAGTACTGAGAAGGAGAGGATGGCTACAGAGATTCTACGAAACATGAAGTGGTTCCTTGTCGCTGAGAGTCGAGGGATACGCTGCGCCATTCGCGGGCCAGATCTCCATGGATTGGGTGAAGCGATCCAGCGCTTCCTGGTTGATGTCGTATCCGATTCCGGGGGCGGTTGGAACGTCAATCACTCCGCGGTTCATGGTGATTTCGGGCGTGACAATGTCTTCGTGCCAGTAGTTTGCCGATGGTGCCGTATCACCGGGCAGCACGAAATTGGGGAGCGTGCTCATGGCGATGTTGTGGGCGCGCCCGATGCCGGTTTCGAGCATGCCGCCACACCAAACCGGGATGCCATGTTCGGCGCACAGGTCGTGCAGCTTTTTCGCGGCAGTGAGGCCGCCAACACGTCCGGTCTTGATATTGATGATCTGGCAGGCACCGAGGGCGATGGCCTTTCGTGCGTCGGCACTGGAGTGGATGCTCTCATCGAGGCAGACCGGCGTTGAAATGGCCTTTTGCAGAACAGCGTGATCGATGATGTCGTCGTGTGCGAGGGGCTGCTCGATCATCATCAGATTGAACTCGTCGAACCGCTGCAGAAGCGGAATATCGTCGAGGGTATAGGCGCTATTCGCATCCACCATGAGTAAGACATCCGGGAATTCGCGACGCACCGCCCGGATCATGTCAACGTCCCGGCCAGGCTTCACTTTCATCTTGATCCGCTTGAACCCTGCATCGACGGCCGCACTGACCTTTTCCAGAAGGGCCGCATCCGTGGGTTGCAGGCCGATACTGACACCGACCTGCACCTGTGATTTAGTCCCGCCGAACGCGATGCTCAGAGACGCGCCGCGCTGTTTTGCGTACATATCCCACATTGCTCCCTCGATCGCCGAGATGGCCATGTTGTTGCGGCGTATCGGAGCGAACAGTTGGGACACCTCGTCGGGGTGGTCGATGGTTGTGCCGATCAGCATGGGCACGAGCAGTTCCTTGAGCATTACCGCGGTCGTCGATACCGTTTCCTCGCTATAGAAAGGGTCACGTCCTGCTACCGATTCCGAGTAGCCGATCGTGCCATCGGCACCGTGCGCCTCGAGAATTAGGATCTCGCGGTCGACCTGGGTGCTGAAGCTGGTTTGAAACGGATGTTTGAGGTCCATGCGAATTCGACGGGCCACTACGTGTGTCAGTTGCACTGTTTCGAGCCTTTCCTAGGTAACCGGTGTTGTGAGAGCTGCGCGACGCTCGCGCGCCAGTCGTGGATGCGATGCCGGGATCGCGTCCAGGAGCTGGCGGGTATAGGGATGCTGAGGGTTTGAGAAGATGTCGTCCGTTGAACCCTGCTCGACGATGCGTCCCTTCTGCATCACTGCGATGCGGTGGGATATGTGTCGGACGACACTCAAATCGTGCGAGATGAAGAGATAGGACAAGCCGAGTTCGACTTGCAGATCGTGAAGCATATTAAGGACTTGGGACTGAATGGAAACGTCGAGTGCTGAAACTGGCTCATCGCAGATGATGAGTTGTGGTCCCACGATGAGTGCACGCGCTACGCCAATGCGCTGCCGTTGACCGCCCGACATCTCGTGCGGAAATCGGTAGTAGTAGTCCTCCGCGAAGCCAACTCGGTCGAGAATTCGGTGGACGCGTTCGGTGCGCTGCTTGCGCGGCAGCCGATATTGAATTTTCAATGCCTCATCGAGAATTGCCCCGACTCGACGGTGTGGATTGAGCGAAGAATAGGGGTCCTGGAAGACCATCTGGATCTGTCTGCGGGTGGAATGCAATTGCTTTCGCGGCATTTTGAGCAGGTCCTGCCCCTGAAAGCTAACGATGCCTGAGTCGGGCTCGATCAAGCGCAGTAGCGCTCGACCGGTGGTGGATTTTCCGCAACCGGACTCGCCGACCAGTCCAAACGTCTCTCCCGGCAAGATGTCAAAGCTCACATCGTCGACGGCCTTCATGACCTTGGCGTCGCCGGATCGGCGACCGTGGAAGCTCTTGGAGAGGTTTCGCACCTCTAGCAACGGCTGGGCGGTCATCGGATGGCCTGGGTGGTTGTGGCGGGGATGGTATTCATCGGAATGTCTCTCCAGTTCCAGCAACGAACTTTGAGCGGAGTCGCGTCTCCGGCAAGCATGTCTTCGGTTTCCAGAGTCACGTCTTCCAAGGGAGGCGCGGAATCTCGGCATTTGTCAGTGGCGAAGTCGCACCGCTCGGCGAACCGGCATCCAACGGGCACAGCGTGCAGGGTGGGGACCCGCCCCGCAATCACATTCAGCGGCTCGCTACGATCCCGGTCGATTTCAGGTATGGATGCGAGCAGTCCCCGTGTGTATGGGTGCCGTGGCGAATCGAATAGTGCGTCGACATCCGCTTCTTCAACCACTTGCCCCAGATACATAACAATTACGCGGTCACACATTTCCGCCACGACACCGAGATCGTGAGTAATGAGGACGCTCGCCATATTTGAAGATGACTGCAGGGCACGGATAAGTGTCAGAATCTGGGCCTGGGTTGTGACGTCTAACGCCGTCGTTGGCTCATCGGCGATAAGCAACTTTGGATTGCCGCTGAGCGCCATCGCGATGAGAATGCGTTGGCGCAGTCCCCCGGACAGCTCGTGCGGGTACTGGGTCATTCGGTGCTCAGGATCAGGAACTCCGGTGCGTTCGAGGAGGGATATCGCAAGGCGATAGGCATCCTTCTGGCTCATCTTTTGGTGCACGGTGATCGCCTCAATCACTTGATTACCGATGGTGAATACCGGGTTGAGCGAACTCATTGAATCCTGGGCAATCATGGCTAGTTCGCTGCCGCGTGCTTTTCGCATTTCCGTTTCTGGCAGGGACAACAAGTCCCGACCATCCAATTCGACAGAGCCCGAGTAGGACGCATCCTTCTCATCGAGCAGGCGCATGATCGAGTCGGCAGTAACGCTTTTCCCACAACCTGATTCGCCGACGATCCCTAGAGTTTCTCCCCGGCGAACGGTGAACGAGACACCGTCCACGGCGGTAACAGGTCCACGCTCAGTCAGGAAGGAGGTCTTCAGATCGGTAACCGCCAAGAGAGCTGGCTTCGTCATTTTTGACCTCTACTTTCGTATGCTCTTGTGTCGTGGGTCGAGCAGGTCGCGCAGGCCGTCACCCAGAAAATTGATACCCAAGACGACGAGCATGATTGTGAGCCCCGGGAAGACGGTCATCCACCAGGCGCTGAAAATAAGCGTCTTGCCGTCGAAGAGGATGTTTCCCCAGCTCGGTTCCGGCGGCGGAACGCCTGCGCCAAGAAAACTCAAGGCAGCCTCAGTGATGATCGAGTCAGCGAAAATGAATGTGGCCTGGATCAGCAGGGGTGAGAGCACGTTCGGCGCAATGTTGACCCACAACACGCGGAAGGCACTGGCGCCCTGTGCTCGAAGGGACTCTATGTATGTCTGCTCTTTCACGACGAGGGCCGACGAACGCACCACCCGGGCAACATACGGGGTGAATACCAGCGACAAGGCCACGATCACGTTCTCGGTCTGCACTCCGAGGGCCGCCATGATTGCGATTGCCAGCAAGATGGCCGGAAACGCCATGAACCCGTCCAGGATGCGCATCAGGATACGGTCAGCGGTTTTGAAGTAGGCGGCGACGAGGCCGATGAGCAGTCCCAACCCTGAGGTGATGAGCGCGACAGAGAACCCCACCATGAGCGAGACATGTGATCCACTCACCACTCGAGCGAAGAGGTCGCGACCGAAGTTATCGGTGCCGAACCAGTTTGTGGTGGAGGGAGGCAGAAGCCGGTTGGGTGTATCCGTTTCATACGGGCCGGACGGAGTCAGTAGCGGCCCAATCAGCGCGATAAGCAGGATTAGGAGCAGGATGCTCCCACCCGTCATTACCTGTGAGTTGTTGCGAATTCGCCGCAGCTGGAGGCTCCGGCGGTCCGCCGTCATGCCGGGGAACAGCGGGCTCCGGGGAGCAAAAGAAGTCATGATCATGCTCCTAACTCACTTGCACTCGGGGATCAAGCAGCCCGTACAAGATGTCGATGATGAGGTTGATCAGCACGTAAGCGACGGCGATCAGGAGAACGGCGCCCTGGATGACGACGAGGTCGCGTCGATCAACGGAATTGATAATGAGCTGCCCTATCCCGGGAATGTTGAAAACAGTCTCGACCACAGCGGCACCAGCCACTAAGGATCCGAATGTCTGGCCTACTACTGTCAGCACGGGAAGCGACGCATTCTTGAATGCATGCTTGTAAGTAAGGGCGAAATCGCCCAGGCCCTTCGCCTTTCCGGTCTTCATATAATTCGAACCGAGGACGTCAAGCATGGACGAGCGAGTCATCCGTGCGATCAGTGCAGCCTGCATCGAGCCCAAGGCAAGCGCTGGCAGCAGCAGGTACCGCAGATGCTCAACTAACCCCGCGCTGAGAGGCTGGTACCCGGCGACCGGCAGCCAGCGAAGTCCAACCGAGAAGCAAAGAATTAGGAACAGCCCGAGTAGAAAGCTCGGCACTGAGATGCCAAGAATCGTGAGCCCCATGAAACCTTGATCGATGAGCGTTCCGCGACGTCGGGCCGCGATGATTCCAGCCGGCACAGCAACAAAGATGGCGAATAGCTCGGCCATGATCGCGAGGGACAGTGTCGGCCCAAGATGGGAAAGGAGCGCTGCCGCGACGGATTCGCCAAGGAAGGGCGAGGTGCCGAGGTCGCCGGTGAGTACACCACCCAGCCATCCGAAGAACTGTACGTACAGCGGATCATTGAGGCCGAGTTCCTGACGGAGTGCATCCACGTCTGCGGGTGACGCCTCTGGACCGAGCATGACCGCGGCCGCGTCACCCGGAGTGATGTGCATCAGGAGGAACACGACTACGGCGACGACGGCGAGTACTGGCACGAGCGCGCCAATGCGTTTCAGCACGAAAATCAACATCATTCAGCCCTGCCGCCGCCGGTACCCGAGCTATCAGCGGGCGACGACGGTTGGACTGACCAGCGTGTTTCGGGGAGCAGGAGGCCAGCCGCGAGGGCAGCACGTTCCACGAGGCCGGATCGGGTGGCGTACTCGTGCCGGGCGTGAGCGCCATCTCCGACCGCGCCTAGTCCATCGAGCACCGGGATACCAAGGGCAGCCACGAAATTGGCGTCACTTGCCCCACCCACCGAAACCTCAGCAAGCGGTATGCCCAGCAGCAGGCCGACTCTTGCCGCCCGATCAAACAAGACACCGATCTCGGGCGTCCGTTCGAAAGGCGGACGATTCCAGTCTGTGGTGACCTGCATCGTAATTCTGGGATCTGCAATGGTGAGGGAAGCAAAGCAGGAGTCGACCCTCTTCATTTCCTCACGACTACTGACGCGCACGTCGATTACGACCTGCGCGGCGCCAGCCGAAACGTTGCTGCGAGTTCCACCGCTCACCAGCCCCACGTTTACCGTCGTACCCTCGTCGTGGGCCGCAAACTGAACGGATTGAGTGATCACTTCGGCAATAGAGTGCACAGCACTGGCCCCGTCCAGCGGGTTAAGACCGGCATGCGCTTCAATTCCAGTGAGGTTCACGGTGAAGAGCCCAACGCCCTTGCGGCCTGTCTTGAGCGCGCCTTCTGAACTGGCTTCAAAGACATAAACCGCAGGAATTCCCGCGCACCGCGACTCGATCACGCTACGGGACGCGTGGCTGCCTGTCTCCTCGTCGCCGGTGATAACCAGTCGCGTGCTCGGCGTAAAACCGACAGTCTGTTGCAGAGCTCGAATTGCCCACACAAGCTGAACAAGGCCGGCCTTCATATCGAAGATTCCGGGACCGGTAAGGACCTCCCCGTCGAAGCGCATAGGCCAACCGGCGGCCGTGCCCGCAGGCCACACCGTGTCGTAGTGCGCAAGTACTGCTGACTGGGGGCGCGACTGGCCATAGTCGAGGACCGCGATGTTACCGACATCGAGACTCTTAAACGAATCTTCACGCGTCGGCATGCCGATGCGTGAGTAGATCCAGAGAAGGATCTTCTGCAAGCCTGCGTCCAAGAGTTGCTTATCGTCGCTGGGAGTTTCCCACTTTACGTAGTCTTCGAGATCATCGACCATCTCGTCGCTATGGCTGCTGAGATAGGTCAGAATTTCGTGCATCGTTTCGGATGCGAGAACGATCGGGAGGCGTGGAGGCATGTCGGTAGTCTTTGCCCCGGTGTGTTGTTAGCGTGTAATAGTGCCGATTAATTGCACCAATGGGGGTATAAATGCCGGATTCTTACGTTCCAGATGAGTTTGACATTGCAATTGTCGATAGCTTGAGCATCAACCCAAGGGCATCATGGACGACCGTCAGCGACGCCATTGGAAGTGACGCCAAGACGGTCCGACGGCGGTGGGACCGCTTAAATCGTCTCGGGCTCGCATGGACGCTCTGCGTGCGAGGGTATCTCGCACTCACCGTTCAAGATCATCTGAGCATTCGTTGCCGGCCGGGTTTCAGTGATGAACTGGCGAGGGAACTCTGCGAGCTGCAAGCCTGCCTCACTGTATCTGCCGTCTCGGGCGACGCTGATCTCCGGGTCCTCGTCGACATGCCCGACATTGCGTCTCTCCATGACTTCATGAACCATGAGATTTGGCGACACCCGGGCATTTTGAGCGTTGAACACAACATCGCGACCGAAGTCTTCCACACTGCCCACGGCTGGGTTTCTGGATCGCTTTCGTTGATTCAGCAAACAGCTCTAAGACAGACCGTCACCCAGCGAAGGACAACTGTCCCCGGTCTAACAGTCAGGGAAGAACAAATCGCAGTGATGCTGCAGCACGATGCGCGCCGCTCCATAACGGACATCGCCCAAGAACTGGGCGTGAGTGAGGCATCCGCCAGTCGAGATGTCCACAAGCTCCTCAGCTCCGACAAGATCCAGCTCAGAGCAGAATCGGCCCACGCCGTTGTAGGGTGGCCAGTTTCGGTTGGCCTCTTTTGTCAAGTGGACCCAAATTTTCTACGCGAGGCCGCAGCTGGTGCAGCTCGGCTGACTGGTGCCCGGGGCAGCCACACTGTCGTGAGCCCGAACTGGAACCTAATGACCATCTTTTGGCTCCGCGACCTCGCAGAAATCCACCGACTCGAAAGTACGCTTTCCAGATCAAATCCGACGCTCACGGTCGTAGGCCGGCAAGTGACGCTGAAGTCGTATAAGCGAATGGGGATGATCTTTGACGACAACGAACGTGCTGACAGGAACGTCCTAACCGCTCTCTAACCGAGAGTATCCTTTTCGGGTGTCACCCGTTAGAGGGAGCAGGTGTATGGAGGTATCGGCACCTTCTACCGCATTTGGATTTCTAGCTCTGTGATGCGTCAATGAGAGCCGCAAGCGCTTCCGGCTTGATCGACAGGACACCAAATTCAGCGGCCTTTGCGGCGACGTCGGCGCGCGCGATCCAATCGAAGCTGCGCAGATCGATCGGGTGGACGAGACCCACTAGTCGAGCCAAGGGCGGGGATTTCAGCCATGGGACGGCTAGCGCGCCGGCCCAACCGGGCAGGCCTGCTCGTGCACAGTTCGCCTCAAGCGTCGCGACCCAGTCGAGGATGGGCGAATCGAGCACCAATCCGGTGACGATGCCACGAAGATTGGGATCGGCGGCGAGCTGTAGGGCGATTGCAGCGCCCATCGACCAACCGAAGAGGATGACGCTGCTTGCGCCGTTCTCGCGGGCGTAGTCCACGGCCGCTCGCACGTCATCGGTCTCTGCAGCTCCGAGCTCCGATCGCCCGGTCCCCACGAGGGGACCTTCGCCGTCGTTCCGATACGTCACGACCAGCGACGTCAATCCGGCCTCGGAAGCTATATGCACACCACGCAGCGTTCCGGCGCGCGTGCTTCCGAGCCCGTGGATGTGGATGGCCCAGGTGGTCGACGGGGAGCCCTGGGGCGGGATCAGCCAAGCGGGCGCGGGGCCGACCTCCGTTTGTATTTCAACATCTGTTGCTTGGAGGCCGGCGTCGGCTGGGGTTTGGAAATAGATGCCGCTCCAAGATGCTCGCTGGCCGACAGCTACGTCTGGCCCCGACTCCCCCACGACCTCGCGGCCGACGAGACTCGGCCCGCGGTCCTCGACTCCGGGCGCCAGGCGAACCCAGCCGCCGTTCTCGAAGATGAGGCAGTAGTCGCCGGGCGCCGCGGTATGTGGCGTGCGATCGAGGATGACACTGGGTCGCTCCCCCGAGTTGTCCACTCCGCGAATGATGAGGTCGAACCTTCGGTCCCTCACCGGTGCGGTCAGTCGCCTCGCGATCACGAGGCCTAGCCCGCTTAGCCCTACGCCGGCCGCAGTCGCCACGCCCGCCAGCGCCCAAGCAACTCTCATCGCTTCTGCAGCACTGGACTGGTCGTCGCCCGTGATGCGGCGGGCGCCGGCTCAGTCGCTCCGCCACCAAGTAGGTGGCGCTCGGCGCGCTCGATGAGGTGCCGGTCTCGGTCATCGACCTGAAAGGACACTCGCGTATCAATGATCGCGTCGCGAATTTCGACGATCTGGCGGTGAAGTAACGTTTCGGGGTCGGTGCCGATTGACCCACGAGTGTTTTGGCTAATGCCGGGTCGCGCCGCGGTCGCCGCGGCCCAGAGCGGTTGGAGTTCTGCGACGAGCATTCGCGTTGTTCGTTCGCGCGATCGCGCCTGCAGAGCGCGGGCAGCGGGCTGGCCGGCGAATCCCAGGCACAGCAACACGAATGTCATCAGGTGCAGCGGTTCATAGGCGATGGCCACGGCCCCCATCAGACTGAGGTCACCGGCGAGGTGCGCGATATCCATGATGATGACGACGATGCTCAACAGAACGCCGAGGATGCTCCCGATGAGGAGGGACGTCGGCGGCATCCGCTGCACGCCTGCGCTTTTGCGAACTTGCCGGGCTGCGAGCCCTGCCATCGCGGATAGCACGATGG